>JANMUC010000522.1:0-2268 GCA_031391225.1 Deinococcales bacterium | reverse complement strand
GGGGGTCTTGACTTTCATGGCAAACATGATACCTTTTTCTAGAACGATTTAGAAAACCCGTTTTGCATGATTTTGTCTGACAATCTGATCTTTTCCTGCTTACTAAATCGATTTAGATCAATTAGTTGAACTCGAGGGCTTCAAGGAGCGTTACATGGATTGGTGGAAAGAAAGCGTCGTTTATCAAATCTATCCACGCAGTTTCCTGGACACCAACGGCGACGGCATCGGTGATCTTCGCGGCATTCTACAAAAACTCGATTACTTGCAAACGCTCGGCGTTGACGTGATCTGGCTCTGCCCAATTTACCCCTCGAGCCAACACGACGGCGGGTATGACATAACCGATTACCGCAACATTGCTGCTGAATTTGGCACGCTCCAAGATTGGCAAGATTTGGTTGCCGCCATGCACACCAAAAACATGAAATTGGTCATGGATTTGGTGGTCAATCACACGTCCGACCAGCATCCGTGGTTTGTAGCGTCAAAACAATCCAAAGACAATCCGCACCGAAATTACTACATTTGGCGCGAGGGTCAAAACGAGGCTCCGCCCAGCAATTGGGGATCGCATTTTGGCGGTTCGGCTTGGAAGTTTGACGCGCAAAGCGGCGAATATTACTTGCACCTTTTCAGCGAACATCAACCCGATCTGAACTGGGACAACCCAGCCGTGCGTCAAGAAATTTTTGCCATGATGCGCTTCTGGTTGGAGTTGGGCGTTGATGGTTTTCGCATGGACACGGTCAACATGTTCTCCAAAAACTCGAGCTTCCCAGATGTGATAAGCCGCAACGGTCAAGCATTTCCAGTGGCAAGCGAACACTTTTTGAACGGACCCAACTTGCTCGAGTATCTGCGTGAAATGAAAACACAAGTTCTTGCCGACCATGACCTGATGACCGTTGGTGAAGCCCCCGAGGTCACGCCAGACCAAGCCATTGCGTTGACACAAACGCACGGCGCACTCAGCATGGTTTTTGGTTTTGAGCACATGCAAATCGACAGCGACCCCACCGCAGCCATGCCCAAATGGACAAAAGTGCCTTGGAGTTTATTGAAGCTCAAACAGATCACCAACCGTTGGCAGCAAGCCATGCACAACCAAGGCTGGAACAGCATTTTCCTCTCGAGCCACGACGAACCGCGCCTGGTCTCGAGGTTTGGAAACGACACGTTGCACCGTGTTGCATCGGCAAAATTGCTGGCAACCTACCTGCTCACCCTGCAAGGCACGCCCTACATTTTTCAAGGCGACGAGATCGGCATGACCAACGTAAAGTTTGAAAGCATCAACAATTACCGCGACATTGACAGCCTGAATTTGTACCATCAAGAAGTTCTCGAGCGTGGATGTTCAGAGCAAGAAATCCTTGGCATGATTCACACCAAAGGGCGCGACAATGCCCGCACACCAATGCAGTGGAATGCAAGCTCAAGCGCCGGTTTTACAACCCGTCAACCCTGGATTGGGGTCAATCCCAACTACACACAAATCAATGTTGAACAATCACTGTCCGACCCAGATTCAATATTCTGGCATTACCAAAAACTGATTGCCTTGCGCCGCGAACATCCGGTTTTTGTTCATGGTTGCTTTGAACTGCTGCTGCCAGAACACCCAACAATCTTTGCGTACACCCGCACCCACAAACTCGAGCAAGCGCTCGTTGTGCTGAACTTCTGCCCCAACGAAACAACCTTTGATTTGAAACTTGAAGCTTCATTTCAACTGCTGATTTCAAACCTTCCAACGCCCAAAATTTCGACTGATTCACTCACATTGCAAGCATACGAAGCTCGAGTTTACCTCAAGCCCAAAGGCGGTGATTGATTGGTTTAAACCTCGAGCAGCACAGATTTAAGGCACACCAAAAGAAAACAGGAGAAACAACCATGAAAAAACGAATGATCGGATTCTTAACCGCAGCACTGGCTGTTGGCATTGCAGGCATCGCCTCGAGCCAAACCGCCAAAGTCAAAGTCACCATCCTCGGCACGCTCAAACCAGAAATTGCCCCAGAATTCTTGGATGCCGTCAAAAGCTACAACGCCTCACAAGACAAGTACGAAGTGGTCAGCATTCCAATGGACGGCAGCCCATTCGAGAAAATGACCGCGCTGTACGCCTCGGGCAATGCGCCGACCATCATGGGCATGTCACAAGAATTTCCGCGCTTCCAAAAGAACCTCTTAGATGTCTCGAAGACCGATTTCAACAAACACGCGCTCAAAGGCACGACAGATTTCGTGAAAGTCGGCAAT
>JANMUC010000519.1:0-4491 GCA_031391225.1 Deinococcales bacterium | reverse complement strand
TACGGTGGCACGCCAAGCGCTCGAGAAATCCCCTGGTGAGGTCCAAGGCATTGGCATTACCAATCAGCGCGAGACGGTAGTCCTTTGGGAGCGAGCCAGCGGCAAGCCAGTGCACAACGCGATTGTCTGGCAGGACAGACGCACGGCAGGTTTTTGCGATGAATTAAAAGCACGTGGACTCGAGAAAACACTGATCGAAAAAACGGGTTTGCTCGTTGACCCGTACTTTTCAGGCACAAAAATCGCGTGGTTGCTCGATAATATTCCTGGTCTTCGCACTCGAGCCGAGGCGGGAGAATTGGCTTTTGGCACGGTGGATTCGTGGTTGATCTGGAATTTGACGGGCGGCAAAGTTCATGCCACCGATGTCACCAACGCCGCCAGAACCTTGATGCTGAACATTCACACGCTCGAGTGGGATGCTGAGCTTCTCGAAATTCTGAACGTGCCGCGTGCCGTACTGCCCGAAGTTCGCGCCTCGAGCGGCAGTTTTGGACATGCTGAAATGCTGGGCGGGCTGCCAATTTTGGGCGTGGCTGGCGATCAACATGCGGCGTTGTTTGGGCAAGCGTGTCTCGAGCCTGGAATGGCAAAAAACACCTATGGCACGGGTTGTTTTATGCTCATGAACACCGGTGAGAAACTCATTCCCAGCCACAACAAACTGCTAACCACCCCAGCTTGGAAACTCGAGAAACCAACGTTTGCACTCGAGGGCAGCGTCTTTATTGCGGGCGCGATTGTCCAATGGTTGCGGGATGAAATGCAGTTTTTCAGTTCCGCCGCCGAAGTCGAATTGCTCGCCTCGAGCGTGAATGACAGCGCCGGCGTGTACATTGTGCCAGCTTTCGCGGGTTTGGGAGCACCGCACTGGGACCCATATGCTCGAGGCACAATATTGGGGTTGACTCGAGGTTCGGGCAAAGCCCACATTGCGCGGGCGGCGCTCGAGTCGATTGCTTATCAAACCCGTGATTTGCTCGAGGCGATGCAAAAAGATTCTGGCATTCAGTTAAAAGAATTGCGGGTTGATGGCGGCGCAACGCAGAACAATTTGTTGATGCAGTTTCAAGCCGACATTCTAAATGTTCCTGTCGTTCGTCCCGCCGTGACCGAAACCACGGCGTTGGGCGCGGCGTACCTGGCTGGTCTGGCGCTCGGCGTCTTCACCCTCGAGGGAATCCGTCAGAATTGGGCGCTCGAGCGTCGTTTTGAACCCAGCATGAACCCAGTTGAGCGCGAAAAGTTGATTCATGGTTGGGATCGGGCTGTGGGTCGGGCAAAAGGTTGGCTCGAGGCATGAACTTAAGAGTTCAGTACAAGAATTTTCCACTTCTCGAGAATTCAATAAAGCTCCCTTCTCCTGATGTTGGGAGAAGCGATTCCGCCCGAAGCGCCCAAGCCCGTGAGGTGCTGCTTCAAGGGCAAGAAGCGACCATGCCCGAAGGTGCATTTTATGGTCAAGAAGGTGCGTCTTGGAATCAAGAAGGGTTGGGGATGAGGGTAGACCGCGCAATTGCTGCGTTTCCAAACCAAAGAAACTGTCCTCGTTCCATCTCCAAGATTCGGACTCCCTCGAGTGACCTATTCCCCTGACATCAAAATCTTGTTCGTCACCCGTGGCGTGCGAACCTTTGCGTATGGTTCGTTGGCGGTGATCATCGCGCTGTTTTTGGCGGCTCGAGGTTTTGACGATAAGGGCATTGGTTTGTTGTTCACCCTGACCTTGATTGGCGATGCGGTTCTCAGTTTGGGCGTCTCGAGTGTCGCTGATCGGGTTGGGCGCAAGCGCTTGTTGGTGCTGAGTTGCGCCTTGGTGGTCATGGCGGGGCTTGTATTCGCCTTAACCAGTTCGAGCATCCTGCTGGTCTTGGCGGCGATTGTAGGCACAATCAGCCCAAGCGGTGCGGAAGTCGGTCCGTTTTTGTCACTCGAGCAAGCCGCCATCGCCCAGGAAGTCTCGAGTGAGGACCGCACCAAGGTTTTTGCTTGGTATCAGGTGACTGGAAGTTTGTGCAATGCGTTTGGGGCGTTGACGGCGGGTTGGTTTGCCAAAAACCTTCAAGTCTCTGGCAGCACGAACCTCGAGTCATATCGCGCCATCATTTTGGTGTATGCCGCGTTGGGAGTCGTGCTAGCAATTTTATTCTCGAGGTTGACCGCAAAAATAGAAGCACCCAAACGTACAGGTCAGCAAAAAACCGTGGGTTTGCACCGTTCTCGAGCGGCGGTAATCAGACTCTCGAGTTTGTTCGCACTGGATTCGTTTGGGTCTGGTTTGGTGGTGCAAAGCTTGATCGCGTACTGGTTTCACCGACGGTTTAACGCCGATGTTGGCACGTTGGGCGGAATTTTCTTTTTGGTCAATATTTTTTCTGGAATTTCGGCGCTCGCCAGCGTCAGAATTGCCAAGCGTTTTGGGCTAATCAACACGATGGTTTGGACGCACATCCCAGCCAATATCCTACTGATTTTGTTCCCGCTCATGCCGACCCTCGAGACGAGTGTGGCGATTTTGCTGGCGCGTTTTCTGACCTCGCAAATGGATGTTCCCGCCCGCATGAGTTACACGATGGCGATTGTGGACGCCGACGAACGCAGCGCCGCCAGTGGTTTTAGCAACAATGCCAAACTCATCGGCTCGAGTTTGGGACCGCTGATTTCTGGCTTAATTGGTTTGAATGCCGTGCCATTTATTCTTGGTGGAACGCTAAAAATTATTTATGACCTCTCGCTGTACAAATTATTTGTTGGCGTCAAACCGCCAGAAGAAAAGTAGGTCGTGATGAATCTCGAGCAAACTTTATCAATGCTTTGGAATCTCGAGGCACAAGACTTTGAGTTGATGTCTGATCGGGCGCACAGCGTTTGGCGTTTTGAAGCGAGTGATCAAACTTTTTATGCACGGCTTTCAAAACCCCATATTTTTGGCGAACGCATTTGGGGCAGTGCGGCGCGGTTTTTGCGGCACGCGTTTGATTCTGGTGTGCCTGTCTGCGAAATTTTGCCGTCAGCTTACAAAAACCTGATCGAGTCGCTCGAGGTTGAAGGCGAACCTCGTTTGGTGCAAGTCTTGCGTGGCGTTCCAGGGCAGGAATTAAACCTTGAGTTGCTCGAGAATCCGAGAATTCTGGAGGCTTACGGCGTATCTCTGGGGCAACTTCACGCGGCGGCAAGAACGCTGGACACGGCAAATCTCGAGTTTTTCAAGTATTCAACGTTTTGGCAGAACGTTGAAAAGAACATCCCAGCCAATGAACCAGGAATTCAACTCGAGTACGACATGATTTCGGCTTGGCTTCAAACGCAAGATGAGACTCGAGATTTTGGTCTGAATCACGGCGATTTTCGTCCTGGCAACGCATTCTGGGACGGTAAGCAAGTCTGGTTGATCGATTTTGACGAACCAGTTTGGCATTGGTTTCCCAATGATATTGCACGGGCGATGCTCGAGTTTAGAGGTTCACTTGAAGACCGCCACCACAAGCTCGAGACTTTTATGGCTGGTTACAGAAAACACAATGTTCTTGAATTTTCGTATCAGGATTTTGCCATGTTCGCCCGCTTTCGGGTCATGCTGATGTATTTGTGGTCACTCGAGGCGAGTGAAGTAAATGACGACCAGTACGATTTGTACAGTCGTATTTTGAAGCCGTACCTTTGGTGAACCCTTTTTGAACTCGGGTTTGAACAGAACCACATGCCCAAGTGGTTTGGTGTATTATTCTAGAAATGAACAGGGAGAACAGCATTGTCAGGCTCAGTCAAAGCAAAGCCGAGCCTTTTGATTTCGTGATTGTTGGTGGCGGCGCGACCGGTTTGGGTGCCGCCGTCGAAGCTGCGGCGCGAGGCTTTAAAGTCGCATTGCTCGAGGGTCACGATTTTGCCAAAGGCACCAGTTCGCGCAGCACCAAGTTGGTTCACGGTGGCGTGCGCTACTTGGCGCAAGGCAACATTGGCTTGGTGCGCGACGCGCTACGCGAACGTGGTCGGATGCGGCGCAATGCCCCGCATTTGGTTCGTGACCTCGAGTTTGTGGTGCCTGCTTACGATTGGTGGGCTGGACCCTATTACGGCATCGGTTTAAAACTGTATGACGTGCTGGCGGGAAAACTCAATTTGGGCAGTTCCAAACTGATTTCTCGAGCGTCCGCCATCGAACGCATTCCAACCATTCACACCGATGGTTTACAAGGTGGCGTGGTCTATTTTGACGGGCAATTTGATGATACGCGCCTTGCCGTGACGTTGGCGCAAACTGCCGCCGAAAAGGGCGCAACGATCAGCAATTATGTTAACGTCGAACGTCTGCTTCACACTTCAGACCGCGTGACGGGTGTGGTTGTTCGTGACCTCGAGACTGACAGTGAGATTGAGGTGCACGGCAAAGCAGTCATCAATGCCACTGGAGTCTGGGCGGATACCATCCGCAAAATGGATGATCCAGCCGCGAAAAATGTGGTTTCGCCCTCGCAGGGAGTGCATTTAGTG
>JANMUC010000466.1:0-2319 GCA_031391225.1 Deinococcales bacterium | reverse complement strand
CCAAAAGACACTGACCCACCAGACCCAACTTCAAACTGAGATTCAAAATTAATAGGTCCTGTAACTTTACATCGCCTGAATTCCAAGATGACTGGTCCAGCATCAGAAAGACCAATTACGGTATGTAAGCCACTCGTATTTACGTACTGACGAATTTTAAATCCTTGGGAATTCAGCTTGCTCCAAACCAATCGCCGTGACTTCTTGGTCAACTGCGAATAATTGTGTTAAATTTCAATCAGTATTGCTTTCGCTTGGAAATTGGAGTTGATCTCGTGCAGGCAAACTCAATCATCCGTAAATTGTTTGCAGTTTTTGTAGTCATCCTCGGATTTGGGGTTATCCTTGGATTTTTCCTTTATTCTCGAGCTAGACAACCTGAATCACATCTCTTTTATTTCTGGGCATCCATACCAATTTGGTTTCCCTTCATGGTGCTTTGCCTTTCAGGTGCAGCAGCTTTACTGGGCTTTCCAAGTATTGCTCGAGGAGCATTAATCACTGTTGGTGTGAGTTTTGTTTTACTCATGATGATAATCAGGACTTACTATGGAAGCTTATGATTTACAGTGTAAAGCCCAAAACCCCAATTATACACGCTTTGTGAAAAAGCCGTTGAGTGGAAAGTTAATTCCACTCAACACCTATTGATTTCGATTAATTCATAGGAGATGGAAAAGCTCGGCTAACAGCCACATTCAATTGCAAATAGCGGCACTCGGATAAGTCAAAACGCCGAAAGCAAATCCAGTTCCTGGACTTACTTCCGCAGAGACCTCACGATCAAACACACCAGTGACTCGGCATCGACGGAATTCCACTTGGAGAGGACCAGTGGTTGGTAACCCTGCCAACGTATGAAGTCCACTTGCGGCGTTGTAACTTGCCAGTCGTACATAGGTGAGAGCTACGCCTCGACGACGACCAACGATGAAATTTAGTTCTGGGACTTGGGTCAAAACTCCACCAACGATTTGATTGCTTTGAATAAGAGCACGCGCAAAACCAGCATCGAAGCCAGTTAACAAACAAGAAGTTGGAATGTGGTCAAGACCAATGATGGGTGGAAGACGTACACATGTACCATCTGAAAAGTTCGAGGCAACATGATCGAGACTGCCTACGGTTATTGGTCCGAAAAATGCAGTAGCTTGTCGTGGATCAGAGAGAAGGTAACCAATCCGTGTAGGTGGCAAAATATTAGAGGGTATACCAATCCCAACGGCTGCGTTAATGGAAGTGTTCAGATCACTGAAATTGGCTTTAAATTGATCGCCAGCAATAGAATTCTCGAGAATATCCGTGTTGAGATCACCAGCCACGAGGAGACGTTGTGAGAGCGGGCGGAGAAATGCTGGGCGCGTATCAAAATACTTACTACCAAGCAAAGCCAGTTGTTGTTGACGACAAAGAGTTTTGTTGATAGCAATCAAATGACCATTTGCAATATCAAATGTGACCGCTTGAAGCGCAGCCGTCAAGTCTGTTGAATTGATTGGGTCACGATAGACTGGGGTTTTCAAACGCACACGCTCGATTTGGAATCCTGTATCACTACCTTCGTAATACTGACCTGCCGTAGGCGTAGCACAAGCTGGTTGAAGTGTGGCTGGACTGCTACCCACGGGCGTGGTGAACTCGAATAAGGCTTTGTTAATTGCAACGCATTCAAAACCGTTAACGACTTTCTTACGAACATCAGCTTCGCCACTGAAAACTACTTTTGGAGAGCATCGGTAATCGTATATGGCTGTATCAATGAGGCGTTCAATTTGCTTGGCTTTGCGAAGTGGAGGTTGGGGCGGGTCGGCACAAACACGATCCTTGGGACCGAGATCGTTGATGTATGTACAATCATCGTGCCAGACCTCCTGCATGGCAATAATGTTGGGAAGTGGTGACAAGCCACGCAATAGATTGCGAACTCGTTCTTCGACAGCATAACTACATAACTTCACCAAGTAGTTACCACAGTGACCAAGATCGGCATTGCCGACATTGATCGATAGAAAGCGACGAGCTACCGGTTCTGATCTTGTGGTACTTCCTAGAAGTGCGGCAGGGAAAGATTTCTCGCAGTATTTACCGTTAAATGTGCCCCCAGTGCTTGTACATGCCGAACTTATGCTTGCCAATGTTGCGCGAAACACAAAAAAATCAAGATAGGACGGGGTAATGCTAGGGCAAACGCACTAGTGAGAGTTTAATGTGTATGAATGCTTCCAAACATTATCGAACACTTCAGCGCACTCCCCGACCCTCGTCGTGACCACCCAAACAAACTCCATAAACTCATTGACATCATCGTCATTACCGTTT
>JANMUC010000464.1:0-11619 GCA_031391225.1 Deinococcales bacterium | reverse complement strand
AAACGGTAATGACGATGATGTCAATGAGTTTATGGAGTTTGTTTGGGTGGTCACGACGAGGGTCGGGGAGTGCGCTGAAGTGTTCGATAATGTTTGGAAGCATTCATACACATTAAACTCTCACTAGTGCGTTTGCCCTAGGTACTCAAGTGCATGTAGTTGACGAATAGTGCATACCCTGGTATTCTGTCGTTTATCAGCGCCCAGAGAGGCGCATTTTTTATTGCCAAAAATCCGAACTTCCAAGATAGAATCAACGCATGAACCCAGCCCCTCGAGTTAAAATCTGTGGCTTAACCCGAGTTGACGATGCGCTGGCGACTGAAGATGCGGGTGCAGACGCGATTGGGTTGAATTTCGTGCCGAACACCAAGCGTTTTATCAGCTTGGCTCAAGGACAAGAAATCAGTAAGGCTTTAAGTCCGTTCATGGCTCGAGTTGGCGTGTTTCGCAATGCAGACTTTGAAACGATTCTCGAGACAGTGGAGTATGTGGGCTTGAGCGCGGTGCAACTGAATGGTCAGGAGTCTGATGATTTCGCCGCGCAGGTGGCAAAGCTGCGTCCTGTCATTCGGGCGATCAGTTTTAAGCCAAACCTCGAACTTCCAGAAAACGACACGCTGCTGATTGATGGTCTTGATCCTGGGTCTGGGCAAACTTTCGATTGGACGGCGCTCAAAACGGTAAAACTTTCTGACAGACGCTGGTTGTTGGCGGGAGGTTTGAATCCTGACAATGTGGCTGCGGCGGTGCGTCAACTCCGACCTTGGTGCGTGGATGTTGCCAGTGGTGTCGAAGCCTCGGCGGGGGTTAAAGATCCAGAACTTGTTCGGGCTTTTATTCAACGCGCCAAAATGGCGCTCGAGACGCAAGCCTAGAAGTTATCCACAAGTTATCCACAGGTTTGGTCAGGGTGTGGATAACTTAAATTCAGAGATTTTGTCTGCAACAAAAAATCAATATTTACTGTTCAGAACAACTCAAATTTTGAATTAGCACTTGGGGTCAGCGCTTGTCAATCCCCCAAATTTGAGATCAGGGTGTGGATAACTTATCCAAAGCAAAACGGCAAACCCTACCGTATTTTGTGGGAAACAAGGCAATTGAAGACATCAAAACACAAGCTCGAGTAGACTAAAGGCATGAACCAAAATCTTGAAACGTTCAAAAACCTGTTGGGAGAAATCAGTGATTTGTCGGGCATCTCGAGTGTGCTGAGTTGGGACAAGGAAACCCAAATGCCGCGCGGTGGCATCGAAACCCGAGCCGTGCAAGGTGCGACTTTGGCACGCATTATTCATCAAAAAGGCACTGCGACAGAGTTAAAAGAATTGCTAGCCCAACTCGAGCCAGAATTTGCCAGCCAACAATCGTTTGAAGGCGCGTTGGTACGTCAGGTCAGACGCGATTTTGACCGCAAGAGCAAACTGCCCAGCGAATTCGTTGCCGAATTCTCTCAAACCCGCGCACGCTCAAGCAACGCTTGGCAGGAAGCGCGAAGCAAAAATGATTTCAAAACCTTTCTGCCGCACCTCGAGAAAATGTTTGAGATGGCAGCCAAAGCCGCCAATTATTACGACAGTTCGGCGCATCCGTTTGACGCATTACTGTGGGATTACGACCCTGGTTTAAAAACCGAAGACATCCGCAGTATTTTTGCTGACTTGCGCAGTCAAACAGTACCACTGGTCAAATCCATTGCCGCCAAAGGTGACGTTGCCGATTACAGCATTTTAAAGCGCCATTTTGACATTGACCAACAAAAAGCCTTCGCGCTCGAGGTGTCACAAGCCTTTGGGTACGACCTCAACCGAGGACGGCTCGACCCGACCGCGCACCCGTTCGCCATCAATTTTTCTCGGGACGACGTGCGTATGACGACCCGTTACGACGCCAATTATTTGCCGATGGCAATGTTTGGCACGTTCCATGAGGCTGGACACGCCATGTACGAACAAAACACGGGCGATCACTTGCGCCGCACCCCATTGGCTCGAGGTTGCTGGAGCACCGTTCACGAAAGTCAATCGCGCCTTTGGGAGAATCTGGTCGGACGTTCACGCGCCTTCTGGCAGCACTGGTTTCCAAAGTTGCAAGCTTATTTCCCTGAAAGTTTAAGCGATGTGGATGCGGAAACCATGTACAAACTGGTCAACCGTGTCCAACCCAGTTTAATTCGGGTTGAAGCCGATGAGATCACCTACAACCTGCACATCATGCTGCGATTTGAACTCGAGCTGGCGGTTTTTGAAGGCAAACTGAAAGTCAGCGATTTGCCCGAAGCTTGGAATGCCAAAATGCAGGATTACCTCGGCATTACGCCTCCAAACGACGCCAACGGCGTGATGCAGGACGTTCACTGGTCAGAGGCATTGTTCGCGTACTTTCCGACCTACAGCCTGGGTAACATTTTAAGCGTGCAATTGCTCGAGACTGCCAAAGAAAACCTGGGTGATTTGAACAGCATGTTCGCGGCGGGGCAATACGCGCCCTTGCTCGGTTGGTTGCGTGAACACGTTCACCAGCATGGCAAAACGTACCTCCCACCAGAATTGATCGCTCGAGCCACAGGAAAACCGTTGACGGCGAAACCGTATGTGGCGTATTTGAAAAATAAATTCAGTGACTTGTACGGACTTTAAGTTGCGGTTTTTTTGCTAAACTCGAGGTATGAATTTACAAATCTTGCTTGAGCATAGTTCAGATGGCGGGTATACCGTGACCGTACCCGCTTTGCCTGGTTGCATCAGTGAGGGTGAAACTCGAGAAGAGGCAATCACAAATATCCAAGAGGCAATTGCGCTGTATCTCGAGTTTTAAGATTAAATCAACCATGTGCTGTAGGGGCGAGGCATGCCTCGCCCCTACGAATCCAATCTATTTTTATGGGTAGCGCAGCGCATCCCTCCTTGTGAATCCTCACTCTGACACGGTAAGCTCTCTCGAGATTTTTACGTCCAAGAAAAATCACTTGGCGCAGTTTTGAAAGGATGATCATGCAACCCACAAACCCACTGAAATCACTCAAAGAAGGCACTCTCATGGCGATGGCAACCGACATGAACAGCGCCCAAGCCGTTGCCACTGCCCTCATTCCACGTTTTGGTCTTGAGATCACGGTGGACGGCGATCAGTTGCAAGTCAACGTCGCGGAACTGAACACGGGTCATGACATTCGCATGGCTCGAGAAGTCGCGGCTGCGGTACAAGAAGCCATGCGTCAATTGATTGTAAAGATTGATGATTTCATCGAGAAGAACCCAAGTGCAACTACAGGCGGCATCATAGACACCACCGTATTGCCAAGCTAAAGTAACAAAATATTTAAAAAGCTCGAGCAGTGATGCTCGAGCTTTTTTGCTTTCAGGAACAGTATTTCTCGAATCAAAAGTAAGTACGAGGGAGCACTGTCAAGCGAATCTAAGTTCAAGATTTATGGTTTTAAGCACTCGAGATTAATAGTTTTAATTTTGCAATGTAATTGAGTGCACAACACTCAAGTTTATTATATGTTTAAATTCATCTCAAGCGACCATGCCCGTTGGCGATCCCGCCCGTTAGCGACCATGCCCGTTAGGTGCATTTTATGGTCAAGAAGGTGCGTCTTGGGATCAAGAAGGTGCGTTTTATGGTCAAGAAGAACTGGGCGCGTCACCAAACCGCCCGACCAAAAAGGAGAACATTATGATGTACCGTCAATTGAACAGCCGCGCAGCGCACATTCAACCCATCAACCCTTGGAAACTCATGGACGAAGTACTCTCGAACCTCGAGAACACCCAAACCCCACGCAACAGCGCCAACACTGGCGTTGATGTGCTCGAGGCAGCCGATCACCTGTTGGTGCGCGTCAACTTGCCAGGCGTGAAAGCCGAAAACCTCGACCTGAACCTCGAGAAAAGCGTTTTGACCCTGACTGCCAAACCCGAACCCGAGGCATTGCCCGAAGGTGTGAAGTACTTGTGGCGCGAACGCGCCCAGGGCGAAGTTAAACGCCAGATCAACCTGCCCGAACGCCTTTCGCATGACGGAATCGAAGCCAAACTCGAGGATGGTGTCTTGACCGTCAAATTGATGAAAGCTCCCGAGTCCACCGCCAAGAAAATCACTGTGGCTGGTGCTCCAAGCTTGAACGCATAACTTTAACCTCATTTCTAATCCCCCTGAATCCCCCAGTGCCCTCCCAGGCTGGGGGAACTTTTTATTGCCGTACACTCGAGCTTCGCATTGCCGTACACTCGAGTCATGCTTTTAAGTGTCATCATTCCCACTCACAACCGCATGAAGCTGCTCGAGAAATGCCTGGTAGCGCTCGAGCTTCAAACCTGGCGCGAATTTGAGGTGATCGTCGCCGTCGATGGCAGCACTGACGGCACGTTGGCGCTGCTCGAGGCGGTCAAACGACGCCAACCGTTTCCGCTGACTGTTCTGAGCAATCCTCAGGCTGGACGATCCGCCGCCCGCAACGCCGCCATGAAAGCCGCGACAGGCGAAATTTTGCTGCTCTGCGACGATGATTTGCAACTCGAGCCTGAAACCTTGGCGCGACACCATGCCTTCCATGAGGTCTTCAAAAATGCTGTCGCCATTGCAGCCGTGCGCTTCCCCGACGGCGTGACGCGTTTTCCCACACGCCCAAGTTGGATGAACTTTTCGGGTTGTAACGCCAGCCTGCCCAGACTTGCTGCACTCCAGGTGGGCTTATTCGATGAAAGCCTTGGTGGGTACGGTGGCGAGGACCTCGAGTTTGGTTTAAGGCTCGAGCAGCACGGTTTAAAGTTTAAAGCCCTTGCGGACGCGGGCGCGTATCACGACGGAACTCGAGTGCCAAATCCTGAAAAAGCCTATTCCGCAGGACGGCAGGCGGTACAAATTGCCCACAAGTACGGAACGGCGGTGGCATTGCAATTGGGGGTTCACGAAACTCTTCTTACTGCCAAGCGAGCTGTCCTAAACCCAATTGGAGACGCGATTTTGGGCAAAGACCCGAATTACGCGTTTGAACGTGCTTACCTCAAAGGCGCTCGAGATGCTTGGAGCGACCTCGCCCGTTAGCGACCATGCCCGTAAGGTGCATTTTATGGGCAAGAAGGTGCATTTTGAGGTCAAGAAAAGGATTTTGAGAATACGAATACACCCTAATTTCATCTCGAGCCGATAGCGTAAATCAAATCTCGAGTATCAAAAGGAGTTTAGTGTGATTGCAAACAAGCCACGGATAGACGATTCCGAAAACAATCCCGCGCTTTCCAATGTGATCGAAAAGAATATTCGCACCATGATTGGATTGAAGCTTAAAAACGCTCGAGAACGCACCTTTCAAGACCGCATTGCGGATGGCATCACCAATTTTTCGGGAAATTTGGTTTTTGTCTATTTTCATATTGTTTGGTTTGGTGCTTGGATTTTGATCAACACAGGAGCCTTAAGCATCAAAGCCTTTGACCCATTCCCTTACGGCTTGCTGACCATGATCGTTTCGCTCGAGGCAATTTTTTTGTCTACTTTTGTCATGATTTCACAAAACCGCATGAGCGAAGATGCCGAACGTCGCGCCAATTTACATTTGCACATTGGCTTGTTGACCGAGCACGAAACCACCAGGATTTTACAGATGCTCGACGCGATTCAAGCCAAACTGGGGATTGAAAACCATGAGGACAGCGAACTTGCCGACCTCGAGATGGAAACCAAACCCGAAGATGTGCTGGCGGAAATTGAACGCTTGCAAAAACGTGCTGCCCATCAAAAGTAAGAATTAAAACACGCGCAAGTTCATCATCATCACAAAATGCGAGATGCTGCCCGCAATCACAAAACCGTGCCAAATCTCGTGCGCTCCGATCAATCCCATTTTCGGTTTTTGTGACGCGTAAAATGGTACGCCAAAGGTGTACATCAAACCCCCAATGACCATTGCGATAATCGCAGTGATCGGGAATCTCGAGAGAAACTGTGGCAGCAAGACCACGCCAAACCAACCCATTAAAACGTAAAACGTGACCGACAACCACTCTGGCGGCAAGGTCAGGCTTTTGATCAGCACGCCACACAGTGACAGTGACCAAATGGCAATTAAAACAATGTCGCGCCAGGGTTGCTCGAGTCCAGTCCAAACAATTGGCGTGTACGTTCCCGCAATCAAAACGTAAATCGCGGCATGGTCAAAACGCCTTAAACCCTCCTCGAGTTTAGGGCTGCCTTTGACGCCGTGATGGAGTGCGCTTGCCAAATACACCAGCATCATGCTCGAGCCGAACACCAGAAAAGCCCAGTGCAAGCCCGTTTTCCAAGCCAGAATCAGGGTAAAAGCGAACGCCATAAAAAAACCTGCGCCGTGAGTCAAGGCGTTAATCGGTTCGCGCAAAGATTGAAAGAATCGTGTCACAGCCGTCAGTCTAGTGCGTTTTCATGAGCGTCGTGAAGCTTGTTGAAACGTTATGCCCTAAACCCTCGTATCTGACTTGAGTTGCTATTCTTGCGCTCGAGAATCGGTAGAATCCTTGGGCAAGACCCTCAATCTCGAGTTTTGAAAATGACCCAATGAACACCTGCGCGTACTGCCTTGCCCCTGTTCCACCTCACGCCATAAGTTGCGGGTCGTGCGGAATGCCCATCGCTGGCGGTTTGCATTTGAAAGCTGGCACTGTCATCGGGGTTGGGCGGTATCGTCTGGACGCCACGATTGGGCGCGGCGGATTTGGTCTGACCTACAGGGGTTTTGACCGTCAACAAAACCGTGTGGTGGCAATCAAAGAATTGTTCCTGGACGGCTCGGTGCGCCGCGAAACCAATGTAATCCCGCCCGCGAGCCTCAAACCCACTGACTTTGATGCGTCTCGAGTTTCGTTTCTGAACGAAGCCCGCACGATGGCGAGGTTCTCGCACTCGAGCATTGTGGGTGTGCTTGATACGTTTGAAGAGAACAACACGGCGTACATGGTCATGGAATTTATCCAGGGCGAAAGCCTGGGTGATCGTTTGATCCGCAGCAAAAACCTCGAGCCTGCCGAAGTTGAACGAATCGGCATTGCCGTGAGCGAGGGCTTAGCCATCGTTCATAGTGCCAATTTACTGCACCGCGACATCAAACCTGACAACATTTTGCTGCGCAACGACGGACGTGTTATTTTGATTGATTTCGGTGCGGCACGAGATTTTAGCCTCGGGAATCAAGTTCAACACACGCGCCTGGTCACGCCAGCATACGCGCCCCTCGAGCAATACCAAAGCCAAGGACGGTTTGGACCGTACACCGACGTTTACGCGCTTGGAGCGACCTTGTATCACGCGCTTACAGGCAAATTGCCAGACTCGAGTTTAGATCGTGCGGCAGCACTCAGCACGGGTAAAGGTAAAGCCACGCTCGAGTCACCCAGAATCTTGCAACCCAAAATGTCGGTGGCGCTCGAGAAAGCGATTTTGTGGGCGCTCGAGATTCGGGTCGATGCGCGACCTCAGACGGCGTTGGCGTTTCAGGAAGCCTTGATGGGCAATACGACGCGCAAAACCGTCAAAAAACCTGTTGCGGTCAGTGTTCAGCTCAGTACACCAAACATTGATTTGGCAAAACAAAAACTGATATTGCTCGAGGATGGTTTAAAACCTGTCTCAAATGTTTGGATTTGTCCGTCTTGCCGCACGGGGCAGATGCTCGAGGTGACACCTTCTGATCATTGCCCCGTCTGTCAAAAACCTGGCATGAAATTTCCCGACGCCGTGCCAAAACCGTGTTGCCCAGAGTGCGCCCAGCCGAGCTTGGAAGTGATCGTCAGCACGAATTACTCGAGGAGTAATTTTTATCTTTATCAACAACTCGGTTTAAAGATAAACGAAATTGCACCCGCCAAAACGTTGCACTGCCCAGCCTGCGAAAAAGGCGAGTTAAAACCGCCCAAACCCGTGAACAGTTTAATCTGCCCATCCTGCCGAGGTCGGACACTCGAGAATCGCGTGCCAAACCGCCGACTCTGCCCACATTGCCGCGCTGGAAACCTCGAGGCGTTCAAAACCGATCAGGCGTGCTGCCCGAATTGCAAGGTTGGACGAATCACGCAAACCAGTAAACGCAAATTCGTTTTCATGCTCGAGCATCGCGCCAATTGCGATCACTGCGATGCGACTTGGGACACCCAAAACCCGCACTGGAAATTGCTGAGTGCCACGGGTGAGCTGGCAGATCAAATTGGCTCGAGTTACACCCCCGAAAGCTGGGAACAGATGTCGGGACGCGAACGAAATGGCATGGTCTGCAACCATTGTCACAGCGAATTTGACCAGCAAAACGATGGGCGTTTGAAATTCGCCTACAGCTTCGAGAAAACCCCGCTCTTGGCTAAGACCATGACCGCCCTCGAGTGGGCGAAACTGGCGCACCGAATCGCGCCGCACCGTGGCACGCAACACTGCCAAGATTGCAGTTCGGAATTTGATCTGGACGCAGGCAACATGACCCTGCTCGCCAGTCCTTTGTTGCGCGATCAGATTGGTCAAACGCATCCGCTCGAGGCTTGGAAACGGCTGGCATCGGGCAAACGTAGCATCAATGACGGCGTGCTGTGCGAAACTTGCAACGCCGAATGGGATTGGGTCAGCACCGCAAACCTGGGCGAGCGATTGCTGAAACTGATTCATGTCGGGCGTAGCCAAAGCAAACTGCCTTTGGGTTTGACGGTCAGCACCGATTACAGCGCCTTCAAAAAAGCGGGTAAAAACACTGGTTTAGAGGGATTGATTTGCAAAAATTGCGCCTCGGAATGGGACGAAACCGCCGCCAAAGTCTTCACGCAAACACGGGTGCGCGGCGCAAAAATGCTGGCAAGCACGCCAAGCCTGGGCATCGAACGGCTGCTGGCACTGGGGCAATCCAGGGCAATGGGACGCAAAACCGCAACCGTGCCAGGTCCAACGTGCAGTCACTGCGCCTCGGAATGGGTGGTGCAAGGACAAACTTGGGATTCGATCTCGAGTTTTCAAGCGCCGTGGTCGGCGCAAAATCAAACTTGGGAACTCGTCTCGAGCTTTAAACCCTCCTTGGTCGGAATGCAGCTTCCAGCCGAGGCATGGGGTTACTTGGCGGCTGGCAAACAACACGCCAACGCGGGTGTGAAATGCAACGCTTGCGCCACCGAACTTGATTTGAAAAACTCGAGTTATAGCCTCGGGAATATCAGTCGCAGCAAAGACGATTGGATGCGTTTTGCCATTGGAAAACCACTTGCAACAGATGTCGCGCAGCTCAAACTCGAGGCTGAAGCTGCATTTTTAAAAGCCATCGAAAACGCCGAATGGCAGCAAGTCACCGCAGGATTCCCACGAATTTTGGGCACGAATGAGCGGGTGTTGTTCGTGCTCGAGGGGCAACTGGGCAAAAAAGAGGGTTCGGAATACGTCCCAGGCAACTTTGGACGGGTCTGGTTCACCAATCAACGAATTATTTTTGAAGGTGCCAGCCTACAAAAAGACATCGAAGTTTTGATCGATAAGCTTCAGCACACCGATGTCTCAAACCACACTGGTCAATTTGAAACCCTGCACCGAATCTGGTTTGAGCGCAATGACCGCAAACGCCCAATCATCTTGTTCTGCCGTGGTTTAAACGTTTCCCTGACCAGCGGAGCCGCCAAACTCGAGGTGCAAATTCGCACCAAACAACTCGAGCAACTCCTGACAACCCTGCAATCTCGAGTCGCCACCGCTTGAAAAGCTTGCACGTGGTAGATTGCGAGCATGATCTCAATTGACCTTACAGGCAAAGTAGCATTGATCGCAGGCGTACAAAACGAGTACAGCCTTGGCTGGGCGGCAGGCAAGAAACTTCTCGAGGCTGGCGCGACCTGCATTTTCTCCTTCCAGGGCGAACGCAACCTGCCCGCACTCGAGAAACTGACCTCGCCTTACAAAGATCAAATTGCCTTCTTGGAAGTCTGCGATGTAAGCAGGGACGAAGATTTAATCCGTTTGTTTGACCGCATCAAAACCGTTTGCGGCAAAATCGATTACATCATGCACGCCATCGCCTTCACCCCCAGGGCAAGCCAAGAAAATCCGTTTGTCCAAACCACCCGCACCGATTGGCAAATCGCGCTCGACATCAGCGCCTACAGTCTGGTCGCCCTGACCCAACACGCCGAACCCCTGATGAGCGAAGGCTCGAGCATTGTGTGCCTCTCGTATTACGCCGCCGAAAAAGTCGTGGCGAGATACAACGTGATGGGCGTCGCCAAAAGCGCCCTCGAAGCCAGCGCACGTTACCTGGCTTACGACCTGGGGATGAAAGGCATTCGGGTCAACGTCGTCTCGCCAGGACCAATGCGCACCGTTGCCGCCAAAAGCATCCCAGGCTTTTCGTTAATGTTTGAAAAAGCCGCCAAAGTCGCCGCGATGGGACGCAACGCCAGCTTTGAAGAGGTCGGCAATACCTGTTTGTACCTGTTTAGTCCACTCTCGAGCGGGACGACGGGCGAAACGATTTATGTCGATGCGGGGTATTCAATCATGGGCATGGCGATGGACAGTTAATTTGTAGCGTCCTGTGCAGAAAAACGCATCTCGAGATTTAGATTCTCGAGATGCGTTTTTGGTTTTTCAAACGCAGCGATTGTGCTTGCTACCCTCTCTTGACTATAGACGTGCACCTAACGGGCATAGTCGCTCATCCCCAACCCTTCTCCCACATCGGGAGAAGGGAGCTTTATTGCTTTACACGTGTGGCTGGAGGTTCTTGTTTTTCCCTCTCCTGCGGGCTACGGTTTGCACACAAAAATTCTGTTGATTCCGATCCGTGCGAAAGGATGCAGCAAGCAGCATCCCTACAAACCTTGTTTTTGTTGTAGGGGCGCTGCTTCTTGACCACAAAATGCACCTCGCGGGCGTGGTCGCTTGCCGCGCCTTGCCTTTGCTACCTCGAAACGGTGCTCATTGTTCACAAACCAAGAATTTTGATTCCATTGCGGTAAGGTAGAAAATATGTTCAGGAAAGACTTTCTCGAGATGTGTGCATACCGTAGCTCCTGCGGGAGAGGGTAGCGAGAAACGAGCGCTCCAAGCCCGTCAGGTGCTGCTGTAAGGGCAAGAAGCCGAGTGAGGGCTTAAGGTGCGTGAATGTGCATAAGCCAAGGGTTTGAGTTGCAAAAAAGAAACTCGAGAATCCAATCTCGAGTTTCTTTTTTGCTTGGTTGAGTTTTAGATTTTAAAATCTGCACCGAGCGACACGGTAAACGCACTTGCCGTAGTAGTGCCACCAAAATACAAACGACCAGCCAAGTTAATACCCAACGGTCCAAATACGGTGTACCTCGCGCCGCCGCCGAGGTAAACGCTGGTGCTGCCGGTTGCAAAATCGAACAGGCTGCCTGGGGTTAGACGCTCCAAACCGGCTTCGGCACGGAAGCTGATGGGTAAGAATGGCACGGGAATGTCGCGCAGCACAGCGCCAACACGGAAGAATGATTGGGCGTCGCCGCGCAGGGCAAAGGGTGTGATTTCCAAACCGATTGTGCCCAGTCCGAGCGGAAGGTTGTAACCCGCACCGACGTGCAGGCTGGCATAAATTCCTGCACCGCCAGAGAACGGCAGTTCGGCGTTGACGCCGCCCCAAATGCTTTGCGCACCAGCGAC
>JANMUC010000732.1:0-3446 GCA_031391225.1 Deinococcales bacterium | reverse complement strand
ATTCTGGCGCGTTTCACGGTGCGTGGGGTGGCAGTTCCTTTGTGGGTGAGGTGTTGGAGTTCACGACGTTGTTTTTTAGTGAGTTTTACAAGGTAAGTCTTTTTAGGCATTACCTACCATACTCTTTAATCCGACGCTGCACTATTTGATCGTGCCGTTCAAACCCATTGGGAAGAAACCGCCCTTGTTGCCAGCGCCTCCCAAGGTCACGATCCTCAAAACCTCATCGGTACTGCGGCTGAACGCAATCGAATTGGCATCGGTCACAACAATGTTGCTTTTGCCACCGTCATTGATGCCCTGATCTTTGCCGCCGCCAACCGACGCTCGCAAGTCAGAAATCTTCTTGACAATCGTTTCGACTGTCACACCATACGGCGTCATAACGTCTTTTTGAGCGTACAACTGCGTGCGAATTTCGCCAGCGTGATACGCCTCGACCGCCAAAATACCAGCCGCAGCCTCGAGGAAATCCTTGTTGGTGATTAAACGAGCTGCGCCTTTGTAGGCGGTCACGCCCACGTCCTCGAAAATAAACGCGCCATGCAAAAAGAACAAATCGTTGGCGTAAGGATCAAAATCAGGCGTTAAAGTTGTGGCAAATGCGGCGTTGGCGGCGGCGGCAAAAGCCGGTCCAATGTCAAGTTGCGGACGGGCAACGGCAGCCGTACCCAGTGCCGAGCGCAAGAATTTCACGTGGTTCTCTTCGTCAATGGCAATCTCTTCGGCGTATTGTCGCACGGCATCGCTGGCGAAAGTCACCTTTCGACCACCAATTGGCGCAGGACCGCCGCCCGAATCGGCAGCGCTCAAATTCCGCCCAAAGGCGGCTTGAAGGTAAAACTCTGCCTCGAGATACTCGAGATTAAGCGCAAAGTTAAGGATGGCAACGTCAATGTCTGGTGTTTCAGCCATCACTGGTAACGCGCAGGAAGCGAGTGCCGCTCCAGCGCCGACCAATCCAAGATTTTGTAAAGCCTGACGACGATTCATGTTGCGATTTATGTTCATAAAACCTCCAGAAGTCGGCTGTGGCCACAGTCGGTTGAAAAGCGCTTCATAGGTTTATACGAACCCAAAGCATTGATTGGATGCTGTCGAACACGCTGGCAGGATTAAGCAAAGTTCATGCTGACTCGAGCTTCCTCATTTTCACAAAATAACTCGAGGTTTTAAAATACGTGAATTGGAATTGGCGTGTAAAATCTTTGATGTGCCAACACGCTCGAGCCAAAACGGTTTGTTGACGGTGGTTCCTGGGAGGATTTGCGGTTTAAGAATTGAAAAGGAAATGTTTTGATTTTTGTCAAATTTCGATTGAATCACCATTGCGCTGCTCTCATCCCCGACCCTTCTCTCAACATCGAGAGAAGGGAGTTCAATTGATTTCTCGAAAAGCGACCTTGCCCGAAGGTGCGTTTTAAGGTCAAGAAGCGAGAGAGGGTGACGAGCCTAAGCGAGTCGGGTGAGAGCTTCAGGCGAGTGATGACTCGGTTATGTGCGTTGGATTGGAGCTTTCTCGAGGAACAAGCACCATAAACCCAGACGTTAACTGGTTTCTCGAGCTAAATCACCCGATCATTCCCGCCATCAATCGGCACTTGAGTACCCGTGGTCTTCGCAAACGCACTCCCGCACATGCTGGCGGCAAGTCTCGCAACATCGAAGCTCGAGACTTCAGTTTTTAAGACGTTGTTGGTTTTGTATTCTTGCACGGTCAACCCGTAACTCTTAGCGCGTTTCTCGAGAATCTCATCTGTCCAGATTCCAGTGTCAAACACCGCGTTCGGGTGCAGCACGTTGACCCGTATGCCGTCTTCTCCCCATTCGAGCGCTGCAACCCTGGCAAGTTGGGTCAGCGCGGCTTTGGAGGCACTGTAGGCTGCCGCTCCTGGTCCTGGGGCTTTCACGTTCTTAGAGGCGATCACGACCACCCGTCCACCGTTTGGCGCAAGTTTTAAAAGCGGGTGCGCCTCGCGCATCAAGCTCAGGTTCGCATCAAGGTTCACGCGCATGGTGCGTTGCCAAGTCTCGAGGTCAAGTGAAGAAATTTTTTGACTGGCTGGGAAAATTCCAGCATTCAAAACCAGCATGTCCAACCCACCAAAACGCTGTACGGTTTGCTCGAGGGCGTCTTGCAGGGCAGTCTCGAGGGTGACATTGCATTCAATTCCTAAATATTCGGGATTGGTGAAAACAGTTTTGACGGCAGGATTCAAGTCCAGTCCAACCACTGCCGCGCCAGCAGCCATAAAAATTTCGGCGCACGCTTTGCCGATTCCTGACGCCGCACCCGTCACGAGCATGACCTCGCCCGTGAATTCTGGGAGACTTGAGGAACGCTTGAATTTGGCTTGTTGCAATGCCCAGTATTCAAATCCAAACAGCTTTTCTTCGGGCAGCGGTGTCCAGCGCTCGAGTCGTTCGGCGCGTTCAATCATCTGAATCGTATGCTCAAAAATTACGCTCGAGGTTTGAGCATCTTTGACAGTTTTGCCAGCCGTCAACACGCCAAGCTCGAGATCAATCACAACTCGAGGGGCAGCGTCAAGCATCGTGTCTTGACCATAAAACGCACCTTCGGGCATGGTCGCTTCTCGAGACTTGGAATGCTTCTCGAAATAATTTTTGTAAGCTTCCGCGAAGGCTTGAACATCACGCCCAAGCATCGGTTTGGGTTTCGTCCACGAGGCATGGTCTACCGTTGCTACGCCGCGCTGCGCAACATCCTCGAGATTTTCGCGCCTTGAAAAACCGTAATCACTCTCGAGTTTGGAAACAATCATGGCTTGTTTTGCGACGCTCGAGATGTCATGACGAAGCTGTGCAATTTGAAGCCGTGTTGAAGAAGTTTGCTCGAGTTTTGGACTTGGAATCTCCCAAGCCTTGTGATGCTTTAGATAATCTTCGGCTCGGGTCACCAATTCGATCATGCGGTCATAACTCTTTTTTGCAGTCTCGCCCCAAGTAAACAAACCGTGATTCAGCAAAACCATGCCGATTGTCTCGCTCGAGATTTGCTGCTCATAAGCGCGTTTGCACGCCAGCGCTAAACCAAAACCTGGCATGACATAAGGCACGACAATCACCGTATCACCATAAATTTCGCGCACTCGAGCCTCACCGTTTGGGGTGTTCATGATCGTCACAAGCGCATCCGCGTGCGTATGGTCAACCCATTTGTGCGGCAGTATCGCGTGTAAAATCGTTTCGACGCTGGGAAATGGCGCGTCAGGCTCGAGCAATGCCAGACGAAATTCGCGCATCATTTGAATGTCGGAAAGCATCTCGAGGCTTGAGAGTTTTTGTAAGTGTTTTAAATTGACTGGCGCAAAACCTTGCGGCGTGATGGTTTTTAAAGAACCACCACTGCCCTTCACCCAAAGCACCTCGAGCGTGTCACCGAACGTATTTTCCGTGCTCAGTTTGACAGATGTATTGCCGCC
>JANMUC010000362.1:0-2260 GCA_031391225.1 Deinococcales bacterium | reverse complement strand
ATAAACTCGGCTTTGAATTTTTTGGCTAACGCCACCGTATAGGACATGCCAACAAAGGTGATATCGTTTTCTTTTAAGTCAACGCCCAAAATCGTGAACTTGATGGTCTGCGACAGCACCGTGCCCGCCAAGAAATCGCGTTCAATCGCGCCCTCGACCCCGATCTCGCCGCCGTTGCTGGTGACTTTGCCACCACCTTTAATTGTCGGTTTCCAACCCGCCAGAGCGCCCTCGGAGCGTCGTTGAAATTCCTTTTGCACCTCGGCTTGATAACCGACACCACCCGTCGGTGAGGCGGTCACACCCGCTCGAGCCTGGGTTGGAGCGCCAGGGTCGCTGCTCGAGGAAGCCGGAGTTGGTTGGTCAAAACTGAGTTCGGCTTTGATCTCGGCTTGCATTTTGACCGGACCCAAACTGACGGCTTCGGGCGGAACTTTAAACGGTGGCGTTTCAAACGTATTTTTGACCCCTGTTCCTGTGGTCGGTGCGGGCGCGGCGGGCGGCGGATTTGGGTCGCGTTGCAAAAACATTTGCCCACCATTGTCTACACTTCGTTGCACCACCCCACTGCTTGCCCTGCCGACATTCACCCGTTCACCTCGAGCCAGACTGTTGGCGGCGGCATAGGCTTCTTGCTCAAACGCATCGTTCGGGTCGCTGAGGCTGACCCCGCCCGCCGTCGGAGTGCCCGAAACAGGTCCTCGAGCCTGTTGAATGGTGTGGGTCAGTTCGTGCGCCAGAAGTTTCTGACCGTCGCTCGAGTCTGGGTTGTAGGTGCCTTGGGCGAAGAAAATATCTTGCCCCGTGGTGAATGCCCTGGCGTTCACGGCTTTTGAAAGCTGGTTGGCTTCGCTGTCATGATGAATCCGAACCCGTGAAAAATCGTGTCCCAAACTGCTCGAGAATTGTTCGAGCGCCCGCCCGTCAAGTGATGCCCCAGCGCCCAAACGCGCGTTGATGCTCGAGCCGATGTCCGGTGCTGGGTTGGTTGCCGCCGTTCCGATATCGCGTTGCACCGCCCGTTGAGCGCTCGGCGGGTCGCCAATGGCATTGGGTGATCCAGCCCCAAAGCCTGGCAGCACGGGCGCGAGCAAATGCCCAAGATCAACATGAAAACCCACCATGAACGAATCGGCTTGCAAGTTCGTCTCCAAGTGCAACCAAGGGACACCAGGCACGGGCAGCGGTGTGCCGTTCAAAATTGATCCCAAGTTTGCCCGCATGGCGGGGTCAGCCAGTGAAAAACCCAAGGCTGGGGCAGCAATCATAATGCCGCTCGAGACGACCAAAATCCGTTCGCCAGTGTTCAAGCGACTCCAATCTCGACTTGCCTGTGAGGCGGCTTGGTCTTTCAAACGATCCAGGGCTTGTTGAACAACCGGATATGAGGCGATGGCAGAAAAAATATCACCAACCGAACCAGGGTGTGGCAACTCTGGGGTCGCGCCCGGAGCGGCTGGGTTGCCACCCCCCGAGCCTGGTGGCGCGGCAGTGCCTGAGCCTGGCATTGGCGACGTGGCTGCCGAAGGTGCGGCTGTTGCACCTGGTGTGGCAGGTGTCAACGGCGGCAAACCACGTCCCAAACCAGCAATCCCGCTCGAGATTAAACCAGGCGCAAACGAACGCTGCGTGTGAAGTTGAATCGAAGCCTGCAGCTGCGGGTCAAGATGCAGCGTTAAATCACCGCCCAGGCGGTATCTCGAGGCTGGGTCCGGAGTTTGTCCAAACGTGCTGTTCAATTGGTAATTTGGCACGGCTGGCAACGGGTCGCGTTGGACGGTTGGTTTCCCAGAATGACGCGTTCCAGCCTCACCACGACCACCGTCATGAATTTTCAGGTTGGCAAAATCATGCCCAAATTTTGGCTCAAGGAACGAACGGGTGCTGCCCTCCAAACTCTGCCCGATGCCAGCCGTCTCGAGTGACGCGGCAATGCTTTGCCCCGCGTCGCTGGTCGCCTCGCGTTGAATCACCTCATTGCTCGGTGCGGCAACAGCGGGCGTGAACACGGGACGCGCCTCGTGTTCGACCCTGCGATTTTGGCGGACTTGATGGCTTGGCATGGGATTTCTTTCTCGAGCGACTGGAATTTCTTAGGGCATATTTTGTGCTTTTGAAATACAATGGTTCGGAAACTTTTAGCAATTGCGCTCACGACGTAAACGATGTTTCTCGAGTTTGATCCAATTAAATCAATGTCAGGGCTTTCTGTGACATGTGAAAAATTCAGGCGACGTGCTGTACGATAAAATCCAATCAA
>JANMUC010000720.1:0-6535 GCA_031391225.1 Deinococcales bacterium | reverse complement strand
ACGCCTTGCAAGAATGTCTTTTTCAACGGTGTATGCGTTGAAGCAAGGGTTGTTGGATGAGTACATGCGTCAGGAGTTGAAATCACCTTCAATTCGATTCAGTGCGTAAGTCCTAAGCTTACAACTTTGGTCTGGGTGAAGCCGTTTCGGGTTGATCTGCTCAAATTGGTGGGTATTGCATCACATGTCTTTCAGAGCTGAAAAACTGCTCGAGTGATGCCATTTGATTTAGGCATCACTCGAGTAATTCAAAGTTTAAAAATTATTTTACTGAAATATCATCTGCCCAAACGGTACTACTCGAGTTTGCCCAGATATATACTCGAGCGGCGGTCACGCCTGCTGGAGCAATGCAGGTTTTGGTGATGTTCGCAAAGGTTGTTGCTGAAATGAGCGCGTTGCAATCCCATGTTGTGCCAGCAGTGGATTGAATACCAATGTAGCCTTGTGGCGTGCCTGATGCCGTGAAGGCTTTGACCCAAGCACTGAGCTTATAGGTGCGTTGGGCGCTGAAGCCAACAAGGTCTTGACCGATTGAACTGGTGGCACTGGTAAACAGTGACCATGTACCCGTTTTGACGTTGCCCACAACGTTGGTGACTCCAGAATTTGTCCCACTGAGTTTGATCCACGGGGTCAGCACCCCTGTTTCTGCGTTGCCGTTCAGTGCATATTGCGGTGCCGTAAAACCAGATTGGTGTGCGCCAATGTCTCGAGGGGTAGTGACGGCTGCGTTAAAGAAATCCAAGGCTGGTGCGGGGGCGGCGGTGGTGTTGACGCCCATGTCAACGGCTGGTGAGGCTGCATTGCCGATCTGATAACCGTTTTTGCCTGTGCCGACGGCTTGAAATAATGGGTTGCCTTGGCGACCATTGCACTCTTGGGCGGCGGCAGCGCATAAACCCGTCACATCACCAAACCAATTGGTGCTGTAATTATCGCCCCAGTGAAGGTTGGCGTAACCTGCGTTCTGTGAGGCATAGAACAGGTCGTAATCGTAAGTGTTGCCGCGTCCAATATGGCTCGAGGTAATATTTAATGCTTTGGCGGCATTGGCAATGTAAAAGATGTTGTTGCGAACCGTGTTGTTTGATCCGATGCCCCAGTAAAAACGGGGCGAGGTTGCCGTGGCTGGAACATCATAAGTCACCCCTGAAAGTGCGTAAGCTTGCGTGTTGGTCGTATTTTCAAAGTACACGGTGTTGTTGTAAATTTTGCAATTGTTGACATCACCAAAGAGTGTGATTGCACCGTAATTGTTTTTATCGTCGGTCACGTCGTTCTGCGAGATGTTGTAACGCACGGTACAACCCTCGAGCGGTTCTTTTGGGGTGCTGGTCGTGCCGTTGTTGTCAAAGCCAATCAGCAAAATGCCTGGTCCCTCGTTGTCGTGCGTGTAGTTGTACTCGACAATGCAGTTGCGAACATGAAAGTCGCAATCCAACCCGCCGCCATCGCTTGTCCCCTCGAGAATTGGAGGTGTTGCGCTGGGTACGGCATCTCGAGTTTGATTGTGGTGGGATTCGTTGTAACGCATGGCAACGTTGTCCGAATTAAAAAACCAGATTCCGTAGCGTGCGTCCATTTGTGCGCCGTTGTACGAGGCAACGCTGTTCTCGACTTTGGAATTGTTCGAGGAGCTGATGAAAATCCCGTCCTCACCATTGTTCTCGGCAACGGTATAAAGTACCCTGATGTTGTCATTGCGAGGAAATGTTGGCGTGGTGGTGGTCGAAATGGCTTCGTAATTTCCACCAACAAATAAGCCCTTGCCTGGATTGTCGTGGGTGTAAACATTATTGATTTCCACGTCCACCAAGCGTCCTTGGTTTGGTGGCGTTAAAAATGGTCGGCTAGCATCTACGGCTCGGTAAGAACCAATAAATAAGCCGTTCCAGTTGCCTGTGGCTTCGATGTTGTTGATCCGAATGTATTGTTGCAGGCTCGAGGAATCAATAAAAATACCCGAACGGCAGGTTGTACATTGCTGATTTTTGGTGTTGGCATCGTCATGAATTCCTGCGGCGCTCGAGGACACTTTGAGGTCGCTGATTTCCCAGTAGCTCTGGTTGAAAAGCTCAATGGCATTGGCATTTTCAGAATCGATCACAGCCCGGTTAAGCGGATTGGTATCGGCTGGATACGCGCCAATGTAATTGCGATTGAGGGCTGTGCCAGAACCTTTGGGACGCAGCGTGCCTTTGTTAAAGCAATTTACACCACGTTTCAAGAAAACCCCGCCACCTGGCACAATCGTGGTGGTGTTGATGGTGGCAAAATTGTTCCAGGGGCTGGTAGACGTGCCGTTGCCATTGGTGGAAGCCGAGCAATCAATAAAGTAATTTTGTCCGATAGCTCGAGGTTGCGCTGTCTGTGGTGTCATGAGCGGTGAACCGCAAGCGGTGAGCATCAGACTTGCGCAAACAATCAATAGTTTTTTGAACACAGGAACTCCTTTTGAAGACCATGTGACTCCACCATAAAAGGGTAGTCTCGAGTTGTTTTAACCTTTTACGCCGCCGGCGGTAATGCCCGCATAAAAATAACGTTGCAAGCCAAAAAAGACCAGCAGCATTGGGATCACACTGAGCACCGAACCCGCCATCATCAGGTCGTAAGGCGTGCGCCCAGCCGAACCTTGTAACGATGCAATCATGACGGGCAAAGTGAAATTGTCGGGGCTGCGCAGCACAATTGAGGGAAATAAAAAATTATTCCACGATGCCATAAAGAAAATAATCCCAAGGCTTGCCATCGCAGGCACAACCACGGGCGTGACCACCCGCCAAAAAATCGTAGGTTCACCCGCGCCATCAATGCGGGCTGCCTCGAGCAATTCGTTTGGCACGCCGTCCATGTATTGGCGCATAAAATAAATCCCGAAGGCGTTCGCCAGCCCTGGCACGATTAAAGGCAGGGGTGTGTCAATCCAATGAAACCAGTTTCGCATCATGATAAAGGTTGGGACAAGTCCGACCACAAATGGAATGGTCATTGTGCCGATCATTAAACTGAACAAAAAAGTTTTGCCTTTAAAGTTGTATTTGGAAAATCCAAAACCGCCCAAGGAACAAAATAAAACCGACAGCACTGTGGACGTGACGGCAATCAAGGCACTGTTGAAAAAGGCTCTTAAGGCATTCATTTGTGTGAAAAGGTTTTTAAAATTTTCAAACGTTGGGTTGATCGGTAAAAAGTTTCGACCAAAAATTTCTTCCAAAGGTTTGACCGAAGCCAGCAGCATCCAGACAAACGGAAAGGTCGTAAAGGCACAAAAACCAATCACAATGACATATAAAAGCGCTTTGTTGGCTCGAGACACCGCGCTGTTGTCGCCCGAAATTTTTCCAGTCATGAGCGCCTCCAGGCAGTCAGGCGGTTTTGTAGAACGGTGGCGACCACCACAACGGCAAAATAGGCGTAACTGAGTGACGCGGCGTAACCGTATTTAAGGTTGGCAAAGGCTTGCCCCGATATTTCCATCGTGGGCGTGGTGGTGCTGTGAATCGGTCCGCCGCCAGTCAAAATGGTCGGTTCGGTGTACAGCGCAAACGTGCCGATCACCGAGACGGTCAGCATAAAAATCATGACGGGGCGTAAAAATGGCAGGGTGATTTTCCAAAAAACCTGCCAGCGATTTGCGCCGTCCACCATTGCGGCTTCGTTCAGTTCTGGTGGAATATTTTGCAAGGCTGCCAAGAACAGCACCATCTGATAACCCGTCCAAGCCCAAACCAACAAGATCGAAATTGCCACACGCGCCCACCAGACATCATCGAGCCAAGGCACGGGAGAAATTCCAAAATAACCAATCAACCTGTTAGCAATGCCCGATTGTCCTTCAAAAATCAAACGAAAGGTGATACCAGCCGCAACCATTGACGTGAGTTGCGGTAAAAAAATTAAGGCTCGCCACAAGCCCTGAAACCGCAACAGATTTTGATTCAGAATCACCGCAAGCCCCAGCCCAGCAACCATCATGATCGGAAAGTGCATGACAAAAATCGTGACGGTGTTGAACATCGATTCCCAGAAGAGATTGTCTCTCAGTAACTGGGTGTAATTGTCCAAGCCAACAAATTGCTGTGCGCCAGGAGCGCCGTTCCACTCTTGAAAACTGAGCACAATCGAAAACAAAATCGGGTAAATGCCAAAGACGCAAAACAAGACAAAAAACGGAGCAATGAACAGATAAGGATAGACAGACCAAGAACCACGTTTTTTTGGTTGTGCTCTTTTGCGAATTGTAACGGTTTCGGTCATGGTCTGTTGCTGCCTTCCAAGGTGTTATCAATTTAGAATTTGGTTGCTCGAGGTGGTGGAACAAAACCCAGCACCTCGAGCGTGAACACTTCAATTATGGACGGCGGGTACGATCCCGAATGGCTTTGGCGGCGTTCGAGAGCACATCTTTGAGCGCCTGTTTACCAAGTGCCAGCTTTTGTAACTCGAGCGACAAGAGTTTGTTGATCTCGGCGTAATCTTCGGTGTAGACCGTTGCGGTTGGCACGGTTTTGACGGCATCGGCAAAGATTTGACGGTATTTTTGACCACCAAAGTAAGGGTCGGCTTCGTTAAAGATTGGGTCGCTGTAGGTGCTCTCCAAGCTTGGGAACAGGTCGCTGGCTTTGAACATTGCCAATTGCGAATCGGCACGTCCAAGATGGAACTGAATGTACGCCCAGGCAGCTTCCTTGTTCTGACTCTGCTCGAGAATCGCCAGGTGCGAACCGCCGTCGTTGCTGGCGCGTGAACGGCTGCCAGAGAAGGTTGGCAGTGGCAGCACGCCCCATTGACCGCTGGTTTTCGGGGCGATCCAACTTTTCATAAAGCCGCCCATCCAGACCGCCATCGGCAGGGTTGCGACCTCGCCCTCCGCGATGGCTTTGTACCAAGGGTCGGTCCAATTCTCGAGGTCTTGGTTGAGGTCGCCAGTCCAGAGGTTGGCGATCAGATCGAGCGCTCTTTTGGCTCGAGCGTCCTTATCGAGAATCACCGCGCCCGCTTTGTTGACGTAACCCGCGCCCTGTTGCCAGAGCAGCGTTTCAAAGAAGCGTCCGTCGTTGCGGGCTTTGGAAAGCGGCAGCATCTTGACGCCCGTTTTGTCTTTGATGGTTTTGGCGGCTTTGAGGTAGGCGTCCCAGGTTTTCAGGCTGGCTGGGTCAACGCCCGCTTTGGCGAATACATCGCGGCGGTAGTACATGGCGACTGGACCGCTGTCCCAGGGCATCGAGTAATAGCGGTTTTTAAAGGTTGCTGCCGTCCATTTGTAGGCGTTCATTTTTTTGAGGTAGGGCTTGACCTTTGCGGTCACGTCGGCGAGTGCGCCAATGGAGGCGTACTGTGCGAGGTTAGAATCTTCGATCAGGGAAATGTCTGGTCCACCCGTCCCCGCCGAGAATGCGAGTTTCAGTTGGGTGTAAACATCGCCCGCCGATTTTTGGACGTACTTGATTTTGACGTTTGGGAATGCCTTGCTGAACTCGTCATCCACGACTTTCAGGGCATTGATTGGGTCTTTCCAAGCCCAGAGCGTGATTTCTCCCTTAATATCGGTGTTGGCTGCATTTTGGGCTTGAGAAACGAATGCCAACGTTCCCGCCGCCAGCGCGGTCAGGGTAGTTGTGGCGATGAGCTTGGTACGGTTTTTCATACGCTCTCCTTTGTGTTGCACCCGATTTTTCGCCCTGACCACTGAAAATCAGCTTGAAGAGTCGGTGCTGCCATGTTGACGACAACGAAATTGCACCCGCCCTGGGTTGCCTCTTTGTCTTAAACAATGTGAACGCTCACAAATTAGCACCGCTCCTAAAATTTGTCAATATGGCGCAGATATCATCTGTGTAAAGGCAATTTCTAGTGACTATTGACAAATGGAGACCTGCTATTTATTCTGTGAACGTTCACAAACACGCACCACTGGAGTCAGGCATAATGAATTTGATCGCCATGAAAAATCCAAACCCAAGACTCCAACCAACCACCATCAACGACGTGGCGCGTCACGCGGGTGTCTCGTATCAGACAGTCTCGAGGGTCATCAACGAACACCCCTCAGTCTCACCCTCGACTCGAGAACGGGTGCTAAAAGCGGTGCAGGTGCTCGATTATCACCCCAGCGCCGTGGCGCGAATGCTTGCGGCAAAACGCTCTGGTTTGATTGGCGTGGTGACCTCTGGGCTGGCGCACTACGGACCAGGCAAAATGCTGACCAGTTTGGATGCCGCCGCCCGCAACTTGGATTATACGATCAGCATGTTGCAAATCGTCGAATTTTCTTTAAGTGAAATCTCGAGCGCGATTCAAAAATTGCGTCAACAACAAGTTGAGGGCATCATTGTCTTTATTCCGACCCAGGGCATCGAACCAGACCAAATCGAACAGCTTTCGGGCGGATTGCCTGTGGTTATCACCGATGCCGAACCGGGCGCGGGACGCTTTGTCACCAACATGGATCACATCAGCGGCACTCGAGCGGCGGCACAACACCTGCTGGCACTCGGGCATCGGCGTATCGGGTTTATCAACGGACCGC
>JANMUC010000309.1:0-5466 GCA_031391225.1 Deinococcales bacterium | reverse complement strand
GCAGATGATCGCGGCGTTCGAGCTTGACGGTCAGGCTGATTTGGTCGCGCAACTGGCTTACGATTTGCCTGCGCTGGTGATTTTCATGCTGCTCGGGATTCCAGACGAGGACGTACCGAACGTCAAGACTTGGGCACAATCTCGGGTGATGCTCAATTTTGGCGATTTGCCCATCAACGCGCAAGTCGAACACGCCCACAATTTGGTGCGTTACTGGAATTACTGCCTGGCATTGGTTGATGCGCGTCTTAAACACCCGCAGGATGATCTGCCCGGTGATCTGGCACGGCTTGCCCAAGACGGTCAGCACGAAATTTCTCGAGACGAGATTGCCTCCCTGGTTTACACACAACTCACGGCGGGACATGAGACGACCTCGAATTTGTTGGGCAACGGCATGATGGAATTGTTACGCCACCCGGAGCAATGGGAAAAACTTTGCGAAAACCCCAGTTTGATTCCAAACGCGGTTGAAGAATTGCTGCGTTTCGGTCCGAGTGTTTTTGCCTGGCGGCGCAAGGTCAAAAAACCGGCTCGGGTTGGAACGGTGGATTTGCCCGAAGGAGCAAACATCTTGATGCTTTTGGGCAGCACCAACCGCGATGAGAGCACCTTCTCAGATGGCGAGACTTTGGATGTCACTCGAGGCAACGCCAAAGAGCACCTCTCGTTTGGTTTGGGCATTCATTACTGCCTCGGTGCGCCCCTTGCACGGCTCGAGGCAAAAATTGTACTCGAGGAATTGACGGCACGCCTGCCAGGGTTGCAGTTGCTCGAGCAAGAATTTGAATTTTCGGCAAACACCTCGTTTCGTGGACCATCAAGCGTCAAAGTGATTTGGGAGGTCGTATGAATCCGTTTGTTCTGCCCTTTGAGGCTTGTGACCAGACGATGCTGGCGCAGGTCGGTGGCAAATGCTCGAGCCTTGGCGAATTGACCCGAAATGGTTTTATTGTGCCCCCTGGGTTTGCTGTCACCACCGAGGCGTTTGTGCAGCACTTGGAAATAAATGGTTTAAACCCCAAGATTCATGCGGCGCTCGAAGGTTTGAACACGGCGGACACGGACATGCTCGACCGGGTGGGTTTTGAGCTTCGCAGCTTGATCCAAACCGCGCCAATGCCAGCCTTGATCGCCCAAGCCATCGAGAGCGAATACCTGAGCCTGTCTGCCCGATTGAATCTGATTGAGCCACCTGTGGCGGTGCGCTCGAGTGCCACCGCCGAAGACTTGCCTGGTGCGAGCTTTGCAGGACAACAGGACACGTACCTTTATGTGGTTGGCGTTGCCGCCGTGCTCGAGCACACCCGTCAATGCTGGGCAAGTCTTTACACGGCTCGAGCGATTGCTTACCGTTTTGACAATGGCTTTCCACACGAAAAAGTCTTGATGGCTGTCGGCGTGCAAAAAATGGTCAACGCTCGGGCGGCAGGGGTCGCCATGACGCTCAATCCGATCAACGGGGATCGCAGCAAAATTGTGATTGATTCGAGTTTCGGTTTGGGTGAAACCGTGGTCAGCGGAACGGTCACACCAGATAATTTCGTGGTGGACAAAGTGATTCTCGAGGTCGTCAAACGTCAAATTTCACGCAAACTCATCGAAGTTGTCGCGGATGTGGAGAACCGCACCACCATTGAACGCGCCATCCCCAACGAGCGACAACTCGAACACTCCTTGACGCTCGAGGAGATCAAAGCGGTGGCATCAATTGCCAAACGCTGCGAGCAACATGCAGGGAAACCTCAAGATGTCGAATGGGCGCTCGATGCGGATTTGGCTGCACCAGATAACATTGTGCTGCTGCAATCGCGTCCAGAAACCGTCTGGAGTCAAAAACCAAATACTCAAGCGAACTCGAGTGCTTACCAAACAGGCATGGCAAGCATGTTGAACACACTCTTAAACCCAATTGCCGCGAAGAAAAACGATTGACCTGTGAACGTGAGCCAAAAGAACCAACGTACCAAGGAGGATGGATTATGACCGCAGTCAGCAAACGTTTCAAAAGCCCTTACGAGGACACGCCACCGGCTGGTTCGGAGGGCTGGCAGGAACTCTACCCGTATTGGCTGACCTTCCGCGAGGATCGTAAAGCCATCGAAGAATCAAAGTTCTGGTTTTGCGATTCGCAACACTGGCCCAACGTCTTCAAACCATTCGACACGATTGGGGTCGAATTCGCGGTCAAATGCCTCGGACAGTACAACACGCGTCATCTTTTGATCCCACCCGCCAACGGCATCGAGTTTCGGGTTCATAATGGGTATTGCTACATGAGTCCTGTTGGGGTCGCACCAGAAAACATTCCAGCCAGGGTTCCGCAATTTCTCGAGCGTGCTGGGTTTTACTTTCAAAACTGGGACAGTTTGCTCGAGAATTGGCATGTCAAAGTCAAGAGCGTGATTGACCGACTCGAGAAACTCGAGTTTAAGCCCCTTCCCGAAGTCGTGGCGCTCGAAGCGGTCATGTCAGGCAGAGGTTTGGATGACACCTTTGACTTGACCATCAATTACAACCGTGCCATTGAACTCTGTTACGAGGCTTGGCAGTACCATTTCGAGTTTTTGAACCTTGGTTACGTGGCGTACCTGGATTTCTTTGGTTTTTGCAAACAAACTTTTCCTGACATTCCAGATCAGGCGATCGCCAAAATGGTGCAAGGCATCGATTTGGATTTGTTCAAACCCGACGATGAACTCAAAAAGCTTGCCAAACTGGCAATCGAACTCAACCTCGGTAGCGCCCTCAATGCTGGTGGTCTTGATGACTCACTGGCGGCAGTCCAAGCCGCACCAAATGGCACGACATGGCTGGCAGCCTGGGAAGCAGCCAAGCATCCGTGGTTTAATTTCAGTTCGGGCAATGGTTTTTACAGCACTGATAAAGTCTGGCTCGACCATCTCGAGATTCCGCTTGGCTTTATTCGCAATTACATCACCAGGCTCGAGGCTGGACACTCGATTGACCGTCCAACCGCCAAGATTGCCGCCGAACGCGACCGCGTGACGCTCGAGTACACGGCGCTCTTACCGAACGATGAAGCCAAAGCCGCTTTTGAAGGCAAACTCGGTTTGGCACGAGCAGTCTTTCCTTATGTCGAAAACCATAATTTTTACATCGAACACTGGACGATGAGCGTCTTTTGGCGAAAAATGCGTGAACTTTCGAGCATGTTTATTGCCGCCGGATTCTGGTCTGAGATTGACGACATGTTCTACTTGCGCCGCGAGGAAATCAACGTCGCCCTGTTCGATTACGGCAACGGCTGGGCAGTCGGTGCGGACGCCATCGGTCCAACCCACTGGGCGAAAGAAATTCCGCGCCGCAAAAAAATCATTTCCGCCCTCTCAAGCAAACGCCCATTGCCTGCCATGAACGAACCTCCCGCCGTGGTCACCGAACCTTTCACCATCATGCTCTGGGGCATCACCAGCGAAAGTGTTGGCAAGTGGCTCGAGGGCAGCGCCACCAGCGACAAACTCTCTGGCATGGCAGCCAGTCCTGGCTTGGTTGAGGGTCAGGCTCGAGTTATTTTTAACGCCGATGACCTGGATCAAGTCAAAGACGGCGAGATTCTGGTCACGCAAGTCACTGCGCCGTCATGGGCACCCGTTTTTTCACGAATTAAAGCCACCGTAACCGACATTGGCGGCATGATGTCGCACGCCGCCATCGTCTGCCGCGAATATGGACTTCCCGCCGTGACCGGCACGGGTAGCGCCAGCAGCAGCATCAAGACCGGAGATTTGATTCGGGTTGATGGAACAAATGGCACGGTCACGATCTTAAGCTGAAACTCGAGCTTCACAGCAAAAAGTGTACTCTAACTCACCTGAAGCCCTCATCCGTCAGCTTCTTGACCATAAAACGCACCTAACGGGCATGGTCGCTTCGCTGACACCTTCTCCCGCCGTGCGGGAGAAGGAGAAAAACCTCGAACCACACGTGTCAAAAACCTAAACTCCCTTCTCCCAGTATGGGAGAAGGGTTGGGGATGAGGGTAGACCGCGCAACGACGGATTTTATTTCAAGACAAAAGTACAGGAATAGGTTTGGGGCGCTCCAGCTCAGCATTTTTCTTTGGTGAACCATGACAACATCGCAAATTGAATACGAAGCAGTCTGGCGAGCAAGTTTGCCGTACATGCGCTCAAGAAAGAACGACATTCACATTCCATTGTCGTTTCATTGTGCCGAGCGGTTGCTCGAGCATCACGAAGATGCAAATCGTGACGTGGTGCTGCTGGGTATTTTGCTGCACGATTTGGGTTGGGCGGTGGTGGATCAAGTGGCGATGTTTGAGCAAGGCTTTGGTCCGAACATGATGGAATCTGACGTGCGAATTCAACATGAAAAAGAGGGTGCTCGGATTGCTCGAGAAATTTTAGGAGTGCTAGGATATTCAAGCGAGGTTGTTGAGCACGTGGTGAGCATCATTGATGGTCATGACACGCGCAAGACGGCGATTTCACTCGAGGATCAATTGGTCAAAGATGCTGATAAACTCTGGCGTTTTTCGGTGACAGGAATAGCCGTGGCGTGCGATTGGTTTAAGTTGACCCCCGCGCAGTATGCCGACAGGCTCGAGCGTGAAATCGAGGCGCAGTTGTTTACCAGTGCGGCTGTGAACATGGCAAAAGCCAGTTTGAGTGAATCTCGAGCTGTGCTCAAATTGGATCTATTAACGCCTTGATCTTGGGAGCGTGCATGAATTTTTTTATCAATGGTGAATGGACACCCTCGAGCGGTCACGAGTTGACCGAGGTTCGTAATCCCGCGACGGGGGCGTTGCTCGAGACTGTGCCGTCTGGCAATGCGGCAGATGCTGACCTGGCAATACAATCCTCATTGAGCGCCTTTGGTTTGTGGAAAAAAACCAGTGTGCTCGAGCGGGTCAGGTTGCAACGGCTTGCCGCTTCTTTGATGCGTGCTCGGGCAATTGAGCTTGCCTTGTCGTTGACGCTCGAGTTGGGTCGTCCGTTGGCGGCTGCCAAAACCGAGATCGAACGTTCGGCAGAATTGCTCGAGGTCTACGCCGAAGAAGCCTTGCGGCTTCGTGATGAGGTCTTGCCGAGTGCATCAGGCTCGAGAACGCTGGTGGTACGGCAACCCGTCGGTGTGGTGATTGCGATAGCACCATTTAATTATCCAATTACGCTCTTAACCTTTAAGCTTGGCGCTGCCCTGGTGGCGGGTTGTACTGTGGTTGCCAAACCCGCCGATGACACGCCGCTCACGACTTTAAAGCTGGCTGCGTTGTTTCTCGAGGCGGGCTTTCCAGCGGGTGTGTTCAACGTCGTGACGGGTGGCGCAGCGCTCGGGGCGGCACTTGTCGGGCATCCGATTCCGCGCAAGGTGGCGTTTACTGGCTCGAGTCGAACAGGAATTCAGATCGCGCAGTTGGCAGTGCAAACCATGAAACGCCTGACGCTCGAGTTGGGTGGTCAATGCCCAGCATTGGTT
>JANMUC010000305.1:0-2589 GCA_031391225.1 Deinococcales bacterium | reverse complement strand
CTGACGAACAAAACCGACACGCCATCCATCTGCAAACTCGAGATGATCGAGAGTAAATTCTCGACCTCTTTTTGGGTGAGTGCCGCCGTGGGTTCGTCCATGATGACCAAACTGGCTTGGGTTGCCAAGCCCCTGGCAATGGCCACCAGTTGGCGTACTGCAATCGGTAAATTTTCGACTTTGGTTTCCAAAAAATCCACACTTGGATTCAATCCCACCCGAGACAAGGCTGCACTTGCCGTCTCGCGCAACAACTTCCAATCCAGGATTCTCGAGAGTCGCCCCTTGTTGCTGACGAGTTGCGCTGTCATCGCAACGTTTTGCTCGACACTCAAATTCCCGAACAAACTCAAATCCTGATAGACCGTTTCAATCCCAGCCTCGAGCGACTCGAGCGCCGAAAGTTTGTCATAGGTTTTTCCGCGCACCAGCATCGTGCCGCTATCGGGCGGTTGCGCACCCGAAACAATTTTGATCAATGTTGATTTGCCTGAACCGTTCTCGCCCAACAAATGATAAATTTCTCCCGCGCGAATCGTGAAACCCACGCCGCGCAGCGCCTGAACCCCGCCAAAAGATTTTGTGATGTTCTCGAGTTTCAAGAACACGTTTTCGTTGAGGTTGGCGGATTCAAGATTTTGTAAAGTCATTCAAAAATCTTTCTCGAGTTTATGGTTTTTCTCGAGGTTGCAGGCTCGAGATTTGATTGTGTTTTTTGAAAAGTAATTCTCAGTCCCACCCTCATCCCCAACCTTCTTGACCCCAAACGTGCACCTGGCGGGCGGGGTCGCCTTCTCCCGCCGGCGGGAGAAGGGAGTTTTGGCTTGCTACATGTGTGGCTCGAGGTTTTTCTTTTCGCTAATTGCTATTCGCTATTCACTCAGAACGGGAAATTCTTGTAATTGCTCTTGTCCACGTCCACAAACGCACTGCCGCGAATGATCCTGCCAACGCCTGGACCTTTGGTGACAGACACTTTTTCGTAACCTTTAATGCCCAGGTTCATGCCGTTGGTGATGGCTTTCTTCTCGAGCACCATTTGCGCGACTTTGTTCATGACAATACCCGCATCTTTGGGGTCCCAGAATCCGATGCCGTCCACTGCGCCTGTCTCGATGTACTTGCCTGCGATGCTTGGAAGGCTTGTGCCGAAAACGCAAACTTTGTCGTTCAAGCCTGCCTCTTCAACGGCGCGTCCAATGCCTGCGACATCGGTGCTGGCGCTACCTTGGAAACCTTTGATGTCTGGGTGCTTGGTGAGGATTTCCTTGGCTTTTTCGTAGGCTTTATCGGCATCGTCGGCGGTTTCTTGTTTGGCGTCCACCAGTAGCATCTTGGCGTTCTTTTTCGCGTTTCCGATACCACCGTCAGCCCATTGATTGTGGGTTTTGCTGGTCAAAGAGCCAACGAAAACAGTCCATTTGCCGCCACCGCCCATGCACTTCTCTAGGCGTTTATTCAGGTTCGCACCAAAGGCAACATTGTCAAAGGCTTCAATGTCGTACAAGGTATTCTTTTGGTTGTCGGCTTCGTGCGTGATGATTTTGATGCCGCGTGCCATTGCGGTTTTAAAGATTGGCTCGAGGGTTGCTGGGTCAAACGGTACAACAGCAATCGCGTCAGGTTTTTTGGCAACCAGATCAGTAATAATTTGGAGTTGTTGAGCTGCGTCTGCGTTGGCGGGACCTGTTTGGGTCGCGTTGTTGCCCGAGGTTTTGGCGTATTCTTTGACGCCTTCTTCCATGCGGTTAAACCAGTTGATGCCTGTGATTTTCACCACTGTGGTGATCGTCCATTTCTTCTGGGCGAGTACCCCAGTCACTCCAGCTGCGACAATTAAACCAGCGCCGATCAGTAGCACTTTCTTCATAACGCCTCCTCTATCAAAGACTTGAATTTCAAGTCGGATGACCTTAAGAATCTCGAGTGGGCTTTGGTTTTACAAAACCACTAAGTCGCGTTCCTGTTAAAACAATTGAAAGCAGGAGCAGCAAGCCCCAAGTGAAATCTTTGAGAAAATTGGATGTGCCTAGAAAGTTAAAGGTGCTCGAGAGTAATTGTAACGCAAAGCTAGCCAGTACGATGCCAAGCATTTTACCCCAACCCCCAGAAGGATTGACGCCGCCCATCACGGCAATCAAGATTGCAATCAGCAAATAACTCGAGCCGTAATCCCATTTCACGCTCGAGGTTCTAGAGGCAATGATGATTCCTGCAATGCTGGCGAGAATACCTGAAAGCGTGTACGTGAACAACATGATTGTGTCGTTGTTGATGCCAGTAAAGTTGGCAGCTTTCGCATTTGTGCCAAGCAAGTACAACCGAAAGCCGAAACGGGTTCGGGTTAAGAGCCAAGAAAAACCAAGTATGACAATCATAAAAATCAGAAAAGGAATCGGTACGCCCAGAATTATACCGTTGCCAATTTGTCCGAAAAATTCTGTTTCGCCCAAGGTCACTACAGGACCTCCAGATAGCGCAACTGCCAGCCCAACAAAAACAAATTGCGTGCCGAGGGTTGCCAGAATTGGCGGAAAGTTGCCTCTCGAGACGAGAAATCCGTTAATCAAGCCACAAGTTGTTCCGACC
>JANMUC010000713.1:0-1975 GCA_031391225.1 Deinococcales bacterium | reverse complement strand
CAGAACTGAACAACTTAAAAAAGCGGGTGATAACTTCAGAACTTGTCAATACTTACCACCATAAAAAAACCGCCCAAACTTGAGGGCGGGTTCACAAATTAATCAAGAGTCTCGAGTTTCATTCACCAGGGCGATGCTTCGGGTTTGGTGCTTGAACAAAGGTGAATTCCCAATTTGCGTTTTCGCTCTCGAGAACCTTGGTCAGCATCGGAATCAATTCTGCGATCATCTCAGCCCCTAAGCTCACGCTGTACCGTGAGCGTCCTTGCTTCCTTCTTGAATCCGAGAAAATCAAGTGAGCCGAACCGCCCGATTCACTGTACTGAACTTCGGTTTGTAAGAACACTGTTTCGTGTGCTTCGGTGGATTGCAAAATCATGCTTTCACTTCCTTGCTGGCTTTACGAGCCAAGAGAGACGCGATAAACGGACTGAGCGGAACTCGAGCGGCGAAACAATCACCCTCGAGACTTACGAACCATTCACCCCCAATCTTCTCGAGCTTGGAATTGAACGCTTGACCGTGCGGTGTGGTCAGGGTACGAACTCGAGACCCTTGGAAGGGTGAGGGCTTCATGCCCCCACCGTCCCGAATTTCTGATTCAAGAATTGCACTTCGGCACGAGTGAAACTCACTTCACGCCCGTTCGATGTGGTCACGGTGGCTTTGCCGCTCGAGGGTGTGATTCTGGCTTGGATTGCTTGCCAGTCGTTGCTTGTAAGGTTGCGGTATTTGCCGATGGTAGCGCGGGTGTTGCTGATGTGGTGTAGCATGGTTTCGACTCCTTACAACTGTTTGGGATTCTCGAGAACGTCCTTCTTTCGACGGGCGGGCGTTCTTGAGTGCCTTTATATTACCAATACTCTTGCACTATGTCAAGAAGTCTGATAATATACATTGAAGGGTGGTAACACTCAGAATGGAGGCATGACAGTGAAATGGAAAATCAAGGAATATCTCGAAACTCACGGCAAGACCCCTTATGCACTTTGGAAGGCTTCTGGTATCTCGAGAACAACAATTTACGCAATCACAGGCGGCAAAATGGACGGCTTGCACTTTGACACGCTCTCAAAACTGATTGCAGGACTCGAGAGCATCACGGGACAAACGGTAGAAGTAGGGGACGTTCTCGAGGTGGTGCGTGATGGCGCGACCTAAAACCCCTGACAAGAAACGCAGCAACGGGGACGGCGGCGTGTGGGAACTCGAGGCGGGCCGCTGGCGTTGGGAAGTGGTTCTAGGCTACGTCACCAAGCCAGACGGCACACGATCACGCAAATCCAAAAGCGGCACAGCCAAGAACGAAACCGAAGCCAAGAAAGCTTTAACCCTTGCTCGAGCAGACAAAGAACGCGGGATGCTGGCAACACCTGACCGCATCACCGTCGCGGAATGGCTCGAGAAGTGGCTTGTCACTCGAGGCGCACGAATCAGACGTAACACGCACCTCAGTTATGAGCACATCATCAAAAAACACCTTGCTCCGAACCTGGGCACGAAACGCTTGCAAGCCCTAAAGCCTGTTGACCTTCACGTGATGTATGAAACGCTGGCAACACACGGGTTGACCGCCAAGACCTTACGCAACATTCACGGGGTCTTGTACGGTGCTCTATCTGATGCAATGAAACTCGAGCTTATCTATCGGAACGTTGCAGACATTACGCGACCAGAAGCACCCCCACAGGACAACAACATCAAAGCGTCTCAGTCCTGGACAGCTTCGGAAGCGGCGCAATTCCTAAACGTTGCTCGAGGTGACAGCCTTTACGCCCTGTTTTATCTGTTGTTGTCCCTTGGCTTGCGACGTGGTGAGGTTTGCGGGTTGCGATGGGCAAACATTGACCTCGAGCGGCGCAGTATTCGGATAGACGAAGCCTTGGTATGCGAAGCTGGAAAACTGGCGATCAGCGCACCGAAGACAAAACGAAGCCGTAGGGTCTTGCGTCTGCCTTCCGATTCACTCGAGGTT
>JANMUC010000265.1:0-1770 GCA_031391225.1 Deinococcales bacterium | reverse complement strand
GTCCATAATCTTTCAACTCGCACTCAAACGCCCCAACCAATTCTGGCAGCACCTCAAGGCTCGCCGTGTCGAGCGGGTGATTGGAGGTGGGTTCAAACTCGAGCGGTGGCTGGATGATCGCCAGCACCTTATCCACGAGCTTGTCTTCGAGTTGCTCGAGCAAGTCTTGCAAGGCTTTCCAGTTGTACATCCTAAGCGCTACTTTTAAGTTGTCGATGACATCGAACGCGTTCTCTTCGGGCAAGGTGATCGTGACGTTGTGCTTTTGCCGTTGGCTGCTCTCAAAGCGTTTCATCTCGAGCACTTCCACCGCGTCCGCCTCGTCGTTCATCACGTCTGCAAATCCAAACCCGTGCGTGTTCCGAATCAATTCCGCGTGCTGGCGCAATTCCACAGCACTCAATTTCTTGGCTCGCACATGATCCAGTGGACTCCGAAAGCCTGCATTGTCTTCAAAAATCTGCATCATAAATTCCTCCATGCTGTGCCGCCTTGCTCCCTCTCCCTTGGTGGGAGAGCGGTTCTGCCCGTCAGGTGCGTTTTAGAACCAAGACGGGCTGGGGATGAGGGTGCTCTACGCTTCCGCCCTCACACTGCCGCTCACCGCTCGAGCCAGCTTTTCGTCTGTCAAGCACCGTTCGATGATCGCGGCGTATTCCCGCTCGAGGGCGGCTTTCAGGCTTTTGCGTTCATGCTCGAGTACGTCGCGCTCGCTGGTGTGCTTTTCGAGTCCCGTGACCAGGCTGTCCATGCGGTCTTTGTGTTTGATCCAGTCGCTCGAGCTGTCGAGTTTCATGCGGTAAACGGCATTTCGTTCTTCGGCGTTTTTGGCTTGCCCGTAATCCATGCTGTTCATCATGGCGACGCGCACGGCGGCTTCGGTGCTTTCAATTTTGCGCTCGAGCGTTCGGCGTTCGGCTCGAAGGGCATTGATGCGTTTGCTGACATCTTCGATGGCTTTGGGAATGTCGAGCATTCGTGCAATGCGTTTATTCATGGTGTCTTCGTTCATGGCTGCGCCTCCAAAATCTGGTAATGGCTCGAGGGTGTTTTGCGGATGTGCTTGGCGGCGTACAGGCTTCTGAGGGCGTCAATAATTCGTTCTCGGTGGGTTAGGTTGTTGACGGTTTTGGGGCGTGGGGTCAGTTCGACAATCTCGAGGTAGTTGCGTTGACGCTTGGCGAGTAGGTCGAGGATGTGAATTTCAAGGTCACTCATGGGGTTTTCCTGGCATTCCCGAGTAACCCGATAGGGGTTCGATGGGGGCTTTGGGTTCTGGTTTTCTTTCAAATGGGTAAGTTGGGCATACCTCACCTAAGACTTCGTACAAGATTTCGAGTTTTGCTTTGGTGCGAACTTGACGAAGTGCAATCAGTGGATTTACAGAAAATTGTTGTGCTGGTATTGATAAATGTTTTTCATGCTCGAATTCGTTTATGAGTTCACGAACTTCTTCTTGCATCAGCTTGTGGGTTTTAAGCATGTGGTTTTCCTTTCCAGTGGTCTAAGTCACTCGGGTTTCACGTAATGAAACGCATCCATCTTGTAAGACTCCAGTGTTTTCTCGAGCAAGAATTTTGCTTGCTCGCGTGTGGCGTCGCATTGCGTCAGGATGAAGGCAAACATGGTGATGACTTCGTTGGTGCTGACCATTTCCCCACCGCATCTGCCTTCAATGGTGGTTGCGCCGTCAGGGTTGTCGGTTTCGATGGATTGGACTTTGAGTTGAACTTCAAGCATGTGGTTTCCCCCTCGAGCGCAGTGCTTTGC
>JANMUC010000236.1:0-2180 GCA_031391225.1 Deinococcales bacterium | reverse complement strand
CCGATTTCGGCATACATGCGGATTGGGTGGGGCGATGCTCGCAAGTCCACCACCACACTGAAAAGACCGTCGCGGACGACAAGGTGAACGTTTTCGCGGGTGGTTTGTGCCAGTGTATCGAGTTCGCTTCGGGCAACCCGTGCCAAATCCCATTGGTGTTTGGCTTGCTGACCGAGCAGATAGGCTTTTTGATGCAGGAAAAAGGTTTGGTTCGAGTCTTGGATCACGTAGCCACTGGTTTCAAAAGTTTTGAGGATGCGAAAGACTTTGGTCTTGGTGATCTGAGAGCGTTTTGCGATTTCGGGCAGCCGTGATCCTGGGTGCTCGGCAACGACTTCAAGGACGTGTATTGCGTCGTTCAGGACAGAAATAGTGTATTCGGGCATGTGTCTCCTTGGGCTGTATTGATGATACCCGCTTGACTTTTCAGAACCCAGGTATCAAACTATAGATCACAGTATAACACAGTGTTTCACTGAGTAAAACAACCGATAACATACCGTAGCTCAATGGAGGTCGTATGATTGCAGTTGACGAACAAGCCGTTCTCGAGAGCATCAAGCTTGATGTTCCCTGGAATTTAATTGAACGGTTTACCACCCTGCGCCGCGAACACCCCAACGACGTTCGCACGGCTTCCAAAGAAATCACCTCCAGACTCGAGGCGCACGGTGTGCCGTTTGAGCTGTTCGAGCCAGAAATCTTTCTCAGCCTGCCAGGAAAAGCGAGTGTCACGCTTGGGCAAAACCACTACAACGCCAAACCGATGGCGATGAGCCTGAGCACTGAGGGTTTAACCGTGCCACTGGTTTACATGTCCAGCTTTTACGCCAGCAGCTCGAGCGATGTCTTTGACCGTGTGGTGTTCAGCGAAGATATTGATTGCCGGGGGAAAATCGTCGTCAGCGAAGGTTACGGGATGCCAGGCAAGGTCGCCGATCTCGAGGCTCGAGGGGCGCTGGCGCTGATTGCGGTCAACGCGGGCAAAAACGCGCACTGGGGCATCTGCACGACCATTTGGGGTTCGCCCGACCTCAACGACCTGCCGCGCAAGCCCAAGATGGTGGTGGTCGCGGTCAACAACCTCGATGGGCAAGCCCTGATTGCAGCCGCCCAAAACGGCGAATCCGTGACGATTCAGGCAAGCCTCGAGGAAGGCTGGTTCGCCTCGCCAGTGCCGATTGTGACCATTCCAGGGACTGAAGAGCCAGACAAGTTCGTTCTGCTGCACGGGCATTACGACTCCTGGGATTACGGCATCGGAGATAACGCGGTTGGTGATGCCACCATGCTCGAGATTGCACGGGTATTGTGGCAGCACCGCGCCAGCCTCAAACGAAGCGTCAAGATTGCTTGGTGGCCAGGACACTCGACGGGGCGTTACGCCGGTTCGACCTGGTTTGCCGATAATTTTGCAATTGACCTGTACGAAAACTGCATCGCTCAGGTCAATTGCGATTCGCCAGGTTGTCGCTGGGCGACGACCTTTACCGAGTTGTGCACCATGTCCGAAACCGAAAGTTTTGTCACGCAGGTGATCCACGACATCGCTGGAGAAAACACTTTGGTCGAGTGCGAACGTGCCCATCAGGCGGGTGATTACTCGTTTAACAATATTGGTATCTCGAGTTACCTGATGCTCTCCTCGACCATGCCCGCCAAACTGCGCGAAGAAAAAGGCTATTACGCCGTCGGCGGTTGCGGCGGCAACATCGCCTGGCACACCGAGGATGACACGCTCGAGATTGCGGATCGTGACATCTTGCTGCGCGACATGAAAATTTATTTGGCAGCCGTGCGCCGCGCGGCAAACGCCACGGTTGCGCCTTTCGATTTTGGACAGACCATTAAAGACCTCAAACAGACGCTCGAGGCTCGTCAAACCGCCGCCGGTCAGCATTTCTCGTTCCAGGCTGCCAGAGATGCCTTGAATGGTCTCGAGGCTGCCCTTGGGCGCTTTGCGGCTCATGCCCAAAGCTTGAGCACAAAATCGGTTTCCGATCCCGAAGTGAAGCGGGTTAACCGCGCAATCCGTCGTCTGGCACGTTTGCTCGTACCGATCAACTACACCCGTGAGATTGGCTTTTTTCACGACCCCGCCGAAACCATCGCGCCGCTCCCACGATTTTTGAGGAAGACGCCTATGCGCTCGGGCGCGAGATCGAGGAAATCCAGGCCGC
>JANMUC010000202.1:0-15546 GCA_031391225.1 Deinococcales bacterium | reverse complement strand
TGTTTGCGGCTGGCGATACCTTCCGTGCGGCGGCGGGAGCGCAACTGGGCGTCTGGGGCGAACGCCTGGGGATTCATGTGGTTCAAGGCGCTGACGGCAGCGACCCTGCGGCTGTGGCGTTCGATGCGACAAGTGCCAGGTTGGCTCGAGGGACAGATTTGCTGTTTGTGGACACGGCTGGGCGTTTGCACACCAAACACAACCTGATGGAAGAGCTGAAAAAAGTCAAACGTACTATCACCAAAGCAGACCCCAAAGAACCCGCCGAAATCTGGTTGGTACTCGATGCGGTCACGGGGCAAAATGGTCTGGAGCAAGCCAAAAAATTTCATGAAGCGGTTGGTTTGACGGGCGTGATCGTAACCAAACTGGACGGCACTGCCAAAGGCGGCATTGTCGTGCCAATCGTGCGGGAACTTGGCGTGCCGCTCAAATTTATTGGCGTTGGCGAAAGCAAGGAAGACTTGCAGCCGTTTGACGCCAAAGAATTTGTCGATGCACTTTTGGGCGATGCTTAAAGTTCGCTGAAGGCAGAGAACAGAGGGCAAAAACTGATGCTCGAGAAATTCAAAGCTGCTGCCAAACGCCTCAAACGCGAGGTGATGACGCTTTATTTTGTGGCTCGAGACAAACGCACACCATGGTACGCTCGAGGTTTGGCGTTTGTGGTGGTGGGTTATGCGCTGTCGCCATTTGATTTGATTCCAGATGCCATTCCGGTTTTGGGTTTGCTCGACGATCTGATTCTTGTGCCTATCGGCATTTGGCTGGTCTTAAAACTCGTGCCTCAAAACGTGCTTGAGGAAGCTCGAGTAAACGCTTCAAAAGCCGAATCCCGCCCCGTGAGTTATGTCGCGGCGGGATTTATGATCTTGGTTTGGATACTGACGATGGTTGTAACCGCAAGATGGGTGATTGGGGGTTTTAAGGCTCGAGCTTAGGGAAGGAAGCCAATCGAGTTCAATTTGGAATTGAACCGCGTATCGCATTCCAATACGCAATCAATGCTTCACGACCAGCGTTGGTAATCTTAAAACTTGTGACTGGAATTTTCTTACGAAAAGCTTTGATCACCTCGACATAGCCAGCCTGCTCGAGTTTACTGATGTGGCTCGAGAGGTTGCCCTTGCTTAAACCTGTGGTGGTTTCCAAAAATTTGAATTCGACTTCTTCGGCGCTGTTGCAAACGGTCAGAATGACCAAACGTGCAGGTTCGTGAATCACCCGGTCTAGCTCGAGGATTGTTTGCATTTCGGGATTTAAAGTTTCAGTCGTCATGAGTGATTGGTTTTCAAATTCTCGAGTTCGGACATCAAACTTTTGAATTGAAGATGTTCAAGGATTGCGTAAATTGCGAAACCAATTGGGATCAACATCAGAACAACCAAATTTAGTGAGTGTTGCGCTTCGCTGAGGTTTGAAGCATTGGCATTAATACCTCCAGAAATCATGATTCCCACTGCCACAATCACCGCACCCAACACGATGCCATTCTGGCGATATTCTCGGAAAGCGATCAATACAACGATCACAAGTGTAGGCAGGACCAAGTTGAATGTATCAGGAACTTGCGGATTCAAAATTGGAGAAAATCGAAATCGCAGCACCACGATTGCCAAGCCAAACAACAGTCCAAATAAGTAATCTCGGTCAAAAATTGGTTGTGCTGCTCGAGCAACACCAAATTTCTGGTATATGTTGTCAGCGATTTTCCAACGCACCACCAACCAGACAATAATGCTGACCACACACAGTAAACCTCCAAAAATTGCACCTGTTAAATTCAGCGGCAGCAATCGAGCAAGAAAAAAGTCGATCGGAAGCAGGATCAAAAGAAGCAAGTATGCCAATCCAGCACGGTTTCTCGAGAATTGCCCGTAATTTTGGGTCAGGTGTTGGAGTTTTTCAAGATGGGCAGCGGTTGGCATGGAAGTGTTCATATTGATTTCCTTTGGACATCACGACGAATAGGGGTGATTCCAATTGTCCAGTGCTTTGCAATCTCAAGCATTTCAGCAAGGGCTTTTGTCAACGCCGCACGGTCTTGTTGACGTAGATTCTCGAGTTGCCCATACCGCTTTGCTTCTTGGTGTAAGGTTTCGAGGCGCTGGTCACTGAAATTTTGCATAATGATCTCCCCTTCAGACTGGTTTGCTTCTTTAGACCAGTTTGCAATACAAACTGGTCTGTTGTCAAGTATAAATTAAAAAGCACCTCGAGTAACTCGAAGTGCTAAAGGACGGACAAACCAAATTTTAAGTTTCAGTTGCAGTTGTTGCTGAATTTCCTGGCACGGCAAGCACACTCAACACCAGTCCACAAAATGCGCTCATGACAATAATCCCCGTCCAGAATTCGCGGTTAAGCCCAATGCCACCGTCGGACAAAAATTGCACCGTAACAAAGTGCAAGCTCCAAGTGACTAACGGCACGATGGCGGCGAATAAACGCCATTCCAAAACTCGAGTTGGATTTGGTTTCAAAACCTGAACCAGAATATCAGCGATGATGCCAGTGCCAAACCCTGCAATGACTGGTGCAACAAAGCCACTGGTCGAACCGCCAAGCATCACACTCATGATGGTGGTGTTCACGCCATAAATAATGGTGAATGTACCAAAAGGCGTCTGCCAACGACGCAATAAGAGCAATGCCACGCCAATTAAAATGACGTTCGAGAACAAAATCCCGCCTGCCGATTCGCGGTGCAGGTATTCAATAAAATGATCGCTGCCATAAGAAATGCGATCCATGAACGACTTGGACGTGGGCAAACTGGTCAAACCCCAGTTGTACATGTGCATGAAGGTGATAAAACTAAACGCGGCGAACGCACCCAACAGGGCTGGCAAAAACTCGAGAAAGCCTGGTTTGGCGCTCATGCTCGAGTTCCAGGCGCTGCGAACTGGGCTGGTCAGAATCATGACACCGCCAGCCAGCAACATCAAATGGGTTGGGGAAAGCAGGGCACTCGAGCCAACTTCAATGCCAAAAAGACTGTGCCAGATCAGATCGCCAACGCCACCCACACCGAAGACAATCACGCCCAAGGCTCCCCATTCGTAACCGATTGGCAGGGTATTTAAACCTCTTAATCCAGCTCGAGCTTGACCAGAAACCAACCAGGCAATCCACAAGGCGGTGGCGGTGAATCCTGAGTACAAAATGGCGTGCCAGGGCGAGAAAAAACTGTCAAGGGTGTTACGCAAATTATTATGCGCGAAGCCATCGGCAAAAACCCCGCCGATCAACCACAATCCCAGTACAATCGTCACCAGATCAGCCCCCCAGGAAACTCGAGTTCGGGTGTTGTTTTCGATTCTGGATTCTGGTTGAGTTGTCCCGCGTATGGCGTTCATTGCAAAATTATGACTGAGATTTACACAAGAATCGTGTGAGTTATTCGGTGTTATGCAAAACACGTACTCGAGCCGACAATGGTTTGGAAACCTAGAGCGTTAAGCTTTATCAATGAATTACAAACGACTTGGAAATTCTGGCTTGAGCGTCTCCCGGATTTGCCTTGGCATGATGACGTACGGCGATCCTGCAACACGGGCTTGGTCATTGCCGCTCGAGGAATCTGATCCGTTTGTGAAACGCGCCGTCGAGGCTGGTATCAACTTTTTTGACACCGCCAACGCCTACAGCGCTGGGGCGAGCGAAGTCATCACGGGCAAGTTACTGAAAAAATACGCCGCTCGAGAGGATGTTGTGGTTGCAAGCAAAGTCTTTTTTTCGGTGGGTGGCAACAAACCAAACGGTCAGGGCTTATCGCGCAAGCACATTTTTCAAGCCGTGCATGACAGCCTTAAACGCCTCGAGATGGATTATCTTGACTTGTACCAAATTCACCGTTTTGACCCAAACACGCCCGTTGAAGAGACAATGGAGACGCTTAACGACCTCGTGAAGGCTGGTTTGGTCAGGTACATTGGCGCGAGCAGCATGTACGCCTGGCAGTTCGCCAAAATGCAGCACGTTGCCGAGAAACACGGTTGGACCAAATTCATTTCGATGCAAAATCATTACAACCTGATTTACCGCGAAGAGGAACGCGAAATGGTTCCGCTACTCGAGGATATGGGCGTGGGCATGATTCCCTGGAGTCCTCTGGCGAGGGGCACGTTGACGGGCAACCGAACCCGAGAGGGAGAGAAGCTGACGGTTCGTGCAGAAAGTGATGCTTTCGGCGCAACGCTTTACAGCGCCAGCGACTTTGACATCGTTGACCGCGTGACCGAAATCGCCACCGCTCGAGGTGTCTCAAATGCACAAGTTGCACTGGCGTGGATGCTCGAGAAATCGTTTATCACCGCACCGATTATTGGCGCGAGCAAAATGCAGCATCTCGAAGAAGCGATTGCAGCGCTCGAGTTGAAATTAACTCACGAGGAAGTCGTGAAACTCGAGGAATTGTACCAACCGCATAAAATCAGTGGTCACGTTTAAGCACTCCTGAAGGCAAAATTTCACTTAATCAAGCCAAAGAAGCTTGAAGGTTGTATCATGCAGCTACCAACCATTTTGGCAAGCGTTACCGAAATTTTGCAATCTAAAATCGTTCGCCATCCATTATTCTGGCATGGGTCGCTCGAGTTGTGGTTGTGCGATGGTTGGAGTGTACATGACTGAAAAATTTTTTTACGATTATTTGCGGCGTTCACGGCAAGATTTGTTCACATTTTTGCGTTCAATGCCAGACGAAGCGATCTCAAAGAACGTGATTCCTGGCGAGCGCTTTCATTCGATCAAAGATTTGGTGATCCACATCCCGATCATTGAAGATTCCTGGCTTCACGAGGATATTTTAAAAGACCAACCCGTCTGGGAACTCACCAGCGGTTTTCCACAAGATTTTGAAAAGGCGTACCATCCCAGCGATTCGCTCGAATGCATGCTCGCGTATTGGTTAGCAGTCGAAAAAAGCACGTTAACGTATTTGGAAAAACTCGAGCCTGAAATGCTGAACGCCGAAATTGCCATGCCTCGAGAGACTGGGCAAGAATTTTTTTCGGTGGCTGAGGTGCTCTGGCATGTCATGCAGCACGAAGTTCGGCACACCGCGCAGATCATGCTGCTGGCGCGGCAGTTGGGTTTTGACCCGCCACAACTGGATTTGATTCGGTATGTGGGCAGGACTGAGGCTTAAGGTTCAATTGATTTTATTTATTGCATTCAGAACCAACTCGAGGTGTTCTGAATTTGGTTCGAGTTTGAGACCTTGAAAATACAGGCTTCGCAAGAACGCTTTGGCATTGTGACGTGAAATGGCGTTTGATTTGTATTCATCGGCTTGACTGACTTGAACAGCCAAATTATCAAGTAACCCTGAAACAAAGTCGCTCGAAAGCAATCCACGTTCTAAAACTCGAACGGCGGCGTAACTGAGGCGGTCTTCTTCAACGAACAACCAAACAGTTTTGGCTGCGACTTTTGTGGTCATTGCACTCAAGATTTTCTCGAGTTCTGGGTTTTGACAGTGCAGGCTGATGGCAAATTCGTCGAGCAAATCCGCGGTGTGAGCCACGGCATGCGCCCAACCTTGAGGTTGCACAAAGCCACGTAAATCTTGTTCGCGCTCGAGGTAATGCACCACCAATTCGAGCAAACTCAAAACCTCTGATTTCTCGAGCGCCAAAATTGGATTGTTCACCAAAACCGCCAGCATCAAAACGGCAAAACTTCTGGCGAACACGGAATCTGATTCAAGCTCACCCAAACCCATTTCGAGGCGTTGCTCGAGCGTTCCCAACACTGATTTCAATTCGTCTTGGGAGAAAGCTCCGCGCCCAATCCAAGTTGCCAGTATTGGGTAAGCAAAATTATCGCGCAATTCTGGGTCGGGTGATGCCAACATCTCGAGCAGTTCGGGCAATATGTCTTGAGGTCTTGGATCACTCGAGATTTGGTATTTATCGTTGACGATTTGTTGCCAGAATTCGCGGGTCATGCTTGGCAGTATCACACGAATCTCTCGAGCTGGAAAGTAGAAATTTGCCGAATTCTGCTTGCAATTCGGGTTTGTTTTGAAAGTTGGTTTGAGCCTAAATTCGGAAGATCAAGCTTGTTGGGGTGCAATCAAGGTTTGCTGGTCAATCCGCATCTCGAGATTTAAAGAGCCAGTAGTGTCGTTCAAGGAGGCTTATGAACCGTCGAACCGCTTTGCAAGTTCTGGCTGGGAGTGCCATTGCAGTTGGTCATGTGCAAGCGCAAAGCACCGCCAAAAGGGTGACAATTACAACCTTGGATTCGCTCGAGGCGCATTGGTCGGTGTTTCAATACCCAATGCTTGGTAGGCACGCAATTTTGTTACGGGTTCCAAAACCTCAGGAAGGTCGGACGCTCGAGGTTCAGCAAACTGGCGGTTCTAAAAGCATATTTTTGGTGTCGTATTACTTGATTTGCACGCACTTGGGTTGCACGCCCGCCACTCCAAACCAGGATCATCAACTCATTTGTCCGTGTCACGGCTCGAAATTCTGGGCTGAAGATGGCAGGGCGGCGGACAACCGCCCAAATCCGCCACTGAAAAGAATTCAAATCGAAGCTGTGGACAACCGCGTATTTGCGATTGAAACGTGATGAGCTTAATTGAGTTTGCTCAACAAAAACCGTTTGTAGGTGATTCCAATTCGTGTGGCAAGCCGCCCTGCCGCCTCGAGCAGCACAGCTTCGGGTAGATTGTCCAGACCGGAAAGTTCAACCCGCACCCATTCAAAATAACTCGAGTTTTCGGCTTCAAATTGGAGCACGTAACTGTTGACGGGTTCTCGGAAGTACACGCCGAGCATTCCGTCACCCACGCCGTGTTCGCGCAAGATAGCAAAAGCAGCGTTCAGTACCGCTTCATCGGCGGCTTTTGCAGGATTCAATCGCTCGAGACTCATGTTCAGTTGAACAGTGCCGCGAGTTTCATGGCGTATGCCATGTCGCCTTTAAGTTTGAGTTTGCCGGTCATGGCGGCTGCCATCGCGTTGAGTTGTCCGTTCATCAGCTTGACAAAATCCTCTTGTGAGATCGCAAAACTAAAGCGGCTCTCGAGGTTGTGGCTGGCAGGGTCGCCTTCGATCATCCCTTGACCGCCAGCGGCTCGAGCATCAATCGTGTACGCGCCCTTGCCGCCAATTTCAACGCCGATCACGGCGTCAATTTGGGTCAACATGTCGCCCGAAATGCGTTCTTTCATGCTTTGAATCACACTGTCAATATCGTTCATCTCCAACCTCCAAGTTTAAGAATGTGTTTGAAATGCGCGGCGCTGACTGGTTGAATACTGAGTCTCGAGCCGCGCTGTAGGAGCATCATACCTTCTAGTTTAGGGTCTTGGCGCAATGTTTCAAGTGCCACAAATTCGAGGCTCGAGATGCCTTGCACGTTGACCATCATCCAGCGCGGATTTTCGGGCGTGCTTTTGGGGTCAAAATAATCGCCACTGGTATCAAATTGGGTTGGGTCTGGGTAGGCGCTGCTGGCAACCTGCGCCAAACCTGCAATGCCAGGAATTTTGGTGCTGCTGTGATAAAACAGAACCTTGTCGCCCTGCTTCATGGTGTCGCGCATGTAATTGCGGGCTTGGTAATTGCGCACGCCCTCCCAGGGGGTGGATTGGGCTTCTGCGTTCAAAAGGTCGTTAAAACCAAAGACATCGGGTTCGGATTTCATCAGCCAATACTTCATGCCTTTAAGTCTACCAATTTTGATGTTGTGATTGAACTGCTTGCGAGCCTTATTTTCTCGAGCAAGGCAGGCTACCGGCGTTTTTTTAGGCTCGGGTTTAAATATTTCTTTGAACCTTTTAGCTGGCACGGTAGAATCGAGACATGTCGAACCCTAACGCCAGCGACCCACAATACCTTGAAAAATTGCAAGCGATTGCCGCAAAATTAAAAACTTGGAACGGACCAATTTTTGTCGCCGCCCACGAAGACCCCGACGGCGACGCCATCGGCAGCGTTCTGGGTTGCTCGAGGGCACTCAAGAAACTCGGGCTTGATGCTCGAGCCGTGGCGACCAGCCCTAGGTACCTCGAGTGGTTACCCAAAATTGGCGAGTTGCTCGCGCCGATTGAAGTGCTGCCTGCTGACGCGCTGATTTTGTCGGTGGATTCTGCCGAAAGCCACCGCACGGTTGGCGTCCCCATGAATCAGGCTGGCATTCCGATCATCAACATTGACCATCACGGTTCCAATCCGCGTTTTGGCGAAATTGCCCTGGTCAGCCCCGACAAAGCCGCCTGTGCCTTGATTGTGCAAGATTTGGTCAACGCTTTGGGCGTCACCTGGGACGTTGGCATTGCCACGCCAGTACTGACCGGAATTCTGACCGACACGGGTAACTTTCGCTTCTCGAACACCAGCGCCGAAGTGCTGCACGCCGCCGCCGAACTGATGAACGTCGGCGCGAACATCACCGAAATCAACGAGTACCTGGCGGTCAACCCGCGCTCGTATTATAAACTTCAAGCCGAGGTGCTCTCGACCATCGATTACCCACTCGAGGGGCTGCTGGTGACGGCTTACGTCAACGAGGCGATGCTAACGCGGGTCGGCGCAACCTGGGAAGAGGTCGAAAGCATGATCGCCTCGATCCGTAACGCCGAAGGCACGCAGATTGCCTGCATCATGAAAGACTTTGGCGACCGCACCAAACTCAGTTTGCGCTCGAGGGGTCAAGCCAGTGCACAGAACATTGCAATTGCTTGCGGTGGTGGCGGGCATGTCGCCGCCGCCGGTGCAACTTTAATGCTGCCATTCCCCCAAGCCAAAGAAAAATTGCTCGAGGAAGCCCGCAAAGAACTGACACGGGTTGGATTATTGAAGTGATACTCGAGTTTCTTACATCAACTCGAGGGCTTTGAGTTCGGGCAGGTCGCCCAAAGATTGCTGAGGATGACTGACGCGGCTGAAAACCAGCTTGCTGGCATTGCCCAGTTTCATCAGGTCGCCCTTTGCTGGCAGGTCAAGCTCGAGCAAAACGCCCTTTCGGTCTGGCATGGCGTGAAAGACAGCAATTGTTTCCAAGTGAGTATTCTCGCGCATCACGCCGTAAACATCGCCGTACAAGCTGGGAATACCACCGTAAATCTCAAAACGTTCACCTGCGACTTGAAACGTTCCGACCAGACAACCGATGGAATTCAGGTTTAATTGCAATTCACACTCGAAGTGATCAATCTGGGTTTTATAATGCCCTTCGAGGCTTAAGCTGGTGTGCGTTAAGGGTTTAAAGTCTTGCAGTGCGGTCATAAAGGTTTACCTCCTGCCATTTGGCAAACCCAGAATCGCGGATACTCAGTCAAATCTTGGTCACAAGCGCTAAATGATGGTTGTAAAGTTGGTTGTGCGAGAACACATTGGGGTTTGGGAGTAACCTGAGCGATTCACCACAAGTCGTTTGCTTTTGGCTTTATCACACGATTCGAGAAACCGCTCCAAACAGGCTCTAGGTTTTTTGTCTCAGCCTTGTCTCGAGCTTGCTTTCGCGCTGTGCCAGAAACGCCGCAACAGTATCAGGCAAACGTTCTCCGACTTCAAGAAAACGCTCGCGCAGCTCGAGGTACAAACGCTTGGGGTTTTCACCGGTGGCAGTCAATGCCCTTAAGGTCAACTCTAGCGCGTCCAGATCATAGGTTTCCATCTCGAGCAACATTTTACCCAAGCGCCCCGCCTCTTTGGCGTCGGTGGTAGAGAGCATTTCAACTTTGGCTTGCAGGGCATGGATTAACGCTTCGAAGACACTCGGAATCCAACCCTCACCGATACCAGCCAAGTATTTGCCGCGCCAGAGGCTTGCGTCGCCCGTTTCAAAAAATGCTTCGATGTCGCTGCTCACATCTTTTAGGGCATAACCGCTCGGTGTGCTTTGAATCACATTGCTACCAAATTGTTGACGCACCAAGTACACCAGTTGCTTCAGCGAGGCTTTGGCGTCGGTATCGGGCAGGTCTGGGTAGAGGATTTCGATCAATTCCTCCGTGCTGGCATCACTGCGTCCGGCAATTCGAGTCTCGAGCAGGTAAAGCAGAAACTCGGCGCGTTTACGACCACGATACGGCACGGTCTGACCAAACTTCGTTAAGCCAAAAGGTCCGAGCACCAATAATCTCAAAGTTGGCGTGTGCGGCATTTGAAGTTCAATTTTGGCTTGATTTTGCGCAAGGCTGGGAAAGTATCGTTCGGCAAGTGTCAAGAGCATTTGCTGGTTGTTTTTTCGGTAATCCTCAATTCTGGTTTTCGCCGACTCGAGATTTTGGCTGACGCGGTCAATCTCGAGCACAATCGTGTCGCTCAGTTCTAAAGTTTGAGTTTTTCGTTCGATTTCAAGCACTTTTCTTAAGGCATCCAGCGCCAGATCAAACTTTCCGTTGGCACTTAACGCCATTGCGTACGCGTGCTGCGCCATTTTTTCGACCCGAGGATTTTTGAGCTTTTGCACCATGCCGAGTAACTCTTGAGCGTAATCCAAGGCTTTTTGCGGGTCGCCGTGGGCAGCCTCGGCGAGCGAAGCGGTAGACAGGTAATGGGCGAAAACCGCAGGGTTTTTCAGACTTTTGGCGTAATTCAAAGCGGCTCGAGCGTGCTTGAGGCACAAGCTTGCTCCGTAGGGCGGCAACCAATTGGCATAGAGCGTGGCGAGTGAACTCTCGCATTTCGCCAAACTGTACACAATTTCGGATGGGCGTAAAATATCGCGTGCCTCGAGCAGGACACGTTCGGCTTGGGCAAATTCGCCAAGGTTAGCGTAAGTCGTTCCCAACTGATTTAAACACTCGGCAAATTTGAGGGTCAAACCAACCGATGCAAACGTGGTGGCAGCCTCTTTAAAATCTTCGATGGCTTCCAATTCGCGGTTGAGCGAGCCGCGCACAATGCCGCGATTGGCAATGGCAAGCGCCAGAATACGCGGGTCATCTTGGGTTCTGAGCAATTCGATTGCCACTGAAATCTGTTGCTCGGCTTTGTCGTAATCGCCCTGTTCAAAATAATATCGGGCATAAAAATCGATCAACAGCATGGCACGGTTGTGCGCTGCCAACTCGAGCGTGTTCATGGCAAAATCTGCCAACTCGAGTGCCTGCCCAATATCGCCGTGCAAGTACACGGTCTGAACCGCCTGATTGGCAATTTCGGCATCGATGCTGTAACCGCCAGCTTGCAACTGCTGCCAAATCGTATACGCTCCCGCTTGATCGTCTCCGTTGGAGCGAACGATCAAATGCTGTTTCAATCCAAACTCAGATTCTCGAGCCGTGTTTGGCAGTTGAGCGATCAACGCTTCAGCTTCGAGCAATTTGCCCGCTGTGGCTTTGGCGGTTGCCAACACGAAAACCGCCGTGGCATCGTTGGGCATTAAATTGAGGGCAATGGAGGCAACGCGAATCGCTTCGGGCAAATCATATTTTTTGAGCAACCTCGCCGTTTGAAGCGCCAACTCGGCACGGTCATCAATCGCGGCATACTCGAGCGATTGCAGCAACCAAGCCGCCTCGAGCCTGGGGTTATTTTGAGCTTTGGCTTGGGCTGAGGCTTTTTGCAAGACTGCGAGTTGTTCTATTGGGGGCAAACTTGAATCGGTAACAAAACTGGCTGCCAGTTGAATCTGAGATTCATCCAAATGTTGCAGCACCAATCTTGCCAATTCGGTACGGCGCAACGCAGAAATACCGTTCAATACAACCTCTCGGATTAACGGGTGAGTAAAATCTCCGTGGCGCAATAAGCCCTCTCGTTCTAGTAACTCGAGCGTATTCTCAAAGGTTTGGCGGCTCAGGTTGGTCAACAAAAACCAGAGTTTTTGAGTCTCGAGCATTTGCCCAGGCAGAACCCCCCGCGCCTCGAGCACGGTTCTGACCTCGAGTGAATGCTTCAAACTGGCAATCATCTGCTCTATTAAGGCTTCGATGGTGACTGGAACAACATCACCTGTGGGTGCCCGCCAATGCCAGGTTGTACCGTCAAACCACAAAAAACCTTGTCGCGTCAGGTATTTTAAGAACTCGAGCGTGAACAACGGGTTGCCTTGCGCCCTAGTAAAAATATAATCAAGACTCTCAGGCGGCAACACCGCACCGCAAGCCTGTTCCAAGAGCATTTTGGATTGGGCTGGCTCAAGCGGCGTCAGTTGAAAATTCGAGAATCCGGCGGGGACAATCCGGCGGCTGGTCACGACCAACGCCACGCCTTTAATCGACGACACCGCCTGCCCCAGTTTTTCGATGAATGCCAAACGCTCAGGTTTGGATTCATGCACGTCCTCGAGAAAAAGGACAAACGGCGCGAGTAAGACCATGTTGGCAATCAGGGCATTGACGAAAGCATCACTGGAGGGCAATTCGGCATCGGTTTTTTCAAGAATGTTGAGCGCCCAGTCAGCCAGTTTCTTCGCTTTTGGCATGACTTTACACCATTGCTCGAGATTGCTGTTGGCGTGCAATTGAATGTGTTGAACTGAGATTTCTTGCAAGACCTGGGAAACAGCAAAACTTTTCCCGATGCCAGCCTCACCGGTGACGGCAAGCGCCAAACCAGCACGCTTCGCCAACACCGCATTAAAGCGCCGAGCGAGGATGGGCTGAACGTGTGTTGAAGTTAAGCTCATGAAAGAATGGCTTTTCAGAATACCGCCAAAATATGAGATACGGCTTGTAAAGCTGGAGTGTTACGTTCTTGACACGTTTTTCTTGAGGTAGTCCACAGCACCGTTGCATTTGAAAATTTGTGATCTACTGGACTAGGTCATGAGATTGTGGCTGTGGAAATTATTAGGAAAATCGGGTAAACTATGACTGGTATGAATCGCAAAATGATCGTTCCAATTTCAATTGTGGCTGGACTCGGACTCGGCTGGGGTGGCTTTGAAACCTACCACGCAAGCCGCATTTTGCCTGGGGTCAGCGCCGCCGGTGTCAGTGTGGGCGGTTTAACCCTGTTTGAAGCCAAGACAAAACTAGCCAGCAGCTTCAAAACCCAAACACCTCCGACCATTCACGTCCAGGCGGGCGCAAAGTCGCTCGAGGTTGCTGCAAGCGAATTGGGTTGGCAACCAAACCCCGAAGCCACCGCCCAAGGCGCTTTTAAGGTCGGACGCGACGGTAACCTGTTCGAGAATTTTGGAGGGCGTTTCTCGAGCGTGAATGTGCCACTCGTTGCCCAGGTGGACGCGGCACAGTTTCAAACTCGGGTCAAAGCGCTGTCTCAGCCGTTTATTGTTGCCGCTAAAAATGCCGCCATTGTGGTTGCCAGCGGCAAATACATGGTGCGCAAAGAAATCACAGGTCAAAGCCTGGATTTTGCTGGCGCGATCAAAAATTTTGTCAATAACCCCAACCTGACCGAACTCGAGCTGCAAACCATTGCTGTTCCGGCAACCTTAAAAAAAGCCGACCTCGAGCCTATTGTCGAAAAAGCCAATTTGCTGGTACGAAACGTTGTGTTGCAGTACACACCGCCGGGCACCGACAAAAACCTTGTTCAGAATTTAAGCGCCGAAGAGGTCCGAAATTTGTTTTTTGTCAAACGCGAGGGTTTGATTCCAGACAATAGCGCGATTTCTAAAACACTGAACAAGGTCAGCTCGAGGTTTGACCGCGATCCCGTCAATGCCCGGTACAAAAGCGCGGGTGCGACATTTGTCAAAACCAAAGACCAACTCGGTTTTAAACTCGATCAAAGGGTTGCGGCGAAGCTGGTTGCCCAGGAAATTTTAAACCCTGAAACCACGCAAATTGTGCTGCCGGTAATTGTCAACAAACCCAGCATCACCAGCGCAAGTTTGCCCGATCCAAAATCGTTTAGCTTGATCTCCAGCGCCACCACCACGTTTTACGGATCATCTCAAGCACGAATTCAGAATGTTTATACCTCGATTGGACATTTAAACGGCTACGTCGTACCAACTGATGGTGTTTTTAATTTTAACGATGCTGTGGGTAACATTGGTATTGAAAATGGATTTGCCGAAGGTTTGATTATCGCCAATGGACGTACCGTCAAAGGTGTTGGCGGCGGCGTATGTCAAGCCAGCACCACCGCATTCAGGGCATTGTACAAAGCAGGTTTACCAATCGTTGAACGCAATCAACACGCTTACCGTGTGCGTTATTACGATCCAATCGTTGGTATGGACGCCGCCGTCTACCAACCCAGCCTCAATCTTCGCATGAAAAACGATACTGGCGGACCAATTCTGGTTCGTGCCAGCGCTCAAGGACTCAGCGCCACGGTGCAACTGTACGGCGTTGCCAGTAAACGCAAAGTTATCATTTCCAACCCACAAATATTGTGGCGCATCCCAGCTCCAGCCTCAAAAACCGAGGTCGATTACAGCCTGCGCCCAGGGCAGGTCAAACAAGTGGATTGGAGCGCCGATGGTTACGGCGTGCGCGTCAACCGCACCATTATTGATGCCAGTGGCACCCGTAAAGACGTGCTTTCAACCAAATACCGCCCTTGGCAAGCCGTGTATGCCGTCGGACCGACACTGCGTCCAATCGCCCGAGTCAGCAATTACAATTCGACCCGTCGCAAGGTCACGACTGGCGCTCGAGTATCCATCAAAAAGCCAGCCGCCAAAATTGTCAGCACGGTCGTCGAGGTTAAGACGACGCCTGTGGTTGTGCCAACTCCGCCAACGCCAGAAACGCCTTAAACAACCCAGTTACTCGAGATTTTGGTTGGATGCTTTCACGCGGTAGACTTTGGGCGTGAACGAAATTACTGTTATTGGCGCTGGACTCGCGGGATCGCAGGCGGCATTGGCTGCGGCTGATCGCGGCGTGAAGGTCAAATTGTTTGAAATGCGCGGCGAAAAAATGACGCCCGCCCATCAATCGGCAAAAGCGTCAGAACTGGTCTGCTCGAACAGTTTGGGCGGCATGGGTGAAACCAACGCCAAAGGCATGTTGCAAGCCGAGTTGAAAGCCGCAAACGTCAACGTCATGCAGGCTGCACTCGAGCACAGACTGCCCGCCGGTAATGCCTTGGCAGTCGAACGCGAGGGGTTCGCACAAAGCATCACCACCGCCCTCGAGCAGCATCCCAACATCGAATTCTTGCGCCAAGAATTGACCGAAGTGCCGGGTGGCGTGGTAGTGATTGCCACCGGACCGCTGACTTCGGATGCCCTGGCAAACGATATTCTGACGCGATTTGCCCACAACGAACGCTTGGCGTTTTACGATGCCGCCGCACCCGTGCTCGAGTTTGAAGGCATTGATCTTGAGATTGTTTACCGCGCTGGGCGATATGGACAGGAGGCAGATTATTTAAATTGCCCGTTTGACCGCGAAGAGTACGCGGTTTTTTATGCCGCCCTCGAGCAAGCCCGCATCCACACTCCGCACGACTGGGAGAAACTTGAGTTTTTTGAGGGTTGTATGCCAATTGAAGAGATTGCGCGTCGCGGGGTGGACACGCCGCGCTTTGGTCCGTTAAAACCAAAAGGGCTTCCAGACCCGCGCACAGGACGCGAACCTTACGCGGTGGCGCAGTTACGCCAAGAAGACCTCGAGGGGCGTTTGTGGAGCATTGTGGGCTTTCAGACAGG
>JANMUC010000186.1:0-3815 GCA_031391225.1 Deinococcales bacterium | reverse complement strand
TGACCGATCACGGCAACATGCACGGCGCGGTGCAATTTTTCAAGTACGCCAACGAATACGGGGTCAAACCGATCATTGGTTACGAGGCGTATGTTTCGGCAGGCTCGAGGTTTGACCGAAAAATGGAGAAAGGTGTGGAAGGTGGATACTATCACCTCACGCTGCTGGCAAAGAATTTTGAGGGTTATCAGAACCTCTGCAAGCTGTCATCCATCGCCTATCTCGAGGGTTATTATTACAAACCGCGCATTGACCGCGAAGTGCTTGCTCTACACCATAAAGGCGTGATCGCCATGAGCGGTTGCCTGGGTGCGGAAGTACCGAATTTGATTTTGCAGGATAGGCTCGAGGAAGCCGAAGAGCGTTTGAAGTGGTATCAGGCGCTTTTTAAAGAAGATTATTTTGTCGAAATTCAAAATCACGGCTTGCCCGAGCAGCAAAAAGTCAACCCGATTTTGAAAACTTGGGCGATCAAACACGGCATCGGCATGGTGGCGACCAATGACGGGCATTACGTCAAACACGAAGATGCTTACGCCCATGAGGTCTTGCTCGCCATTCAAACCAAAGCCTTGATGAGCGAAGAAAAACGCTTTAAATTTTCTTGCGATGACTTTTACGTGAAAACCCAACTCGAGATGGAAAAAATGCTGCCATCGCTCCACTGGGGCGACGAGATTTACGACAACAGCATCAACATTGCCGACAAATGCAACCTCGAGCTTCCGATTGGCAACAAGCGTGTGTATCAAATGCCTGCGCTGCCCATCCCCGAAGGTCGTTCGATGGCAGAAGAGTTGCGCGTGCAAGTCTTCGAGGGTTCGCAAAAACGCTATCCTAAAGATTTGACCGACTCGTTGTACCGCCGTTATGTGCAGGTCAGCCTCGAGAAACTTGATGCTGAGCGTCAAACCGCACTTTTAAAACGCATTCCAAACCTCGCGCCTGAAACCGCGACCCTCGAGACGCTGATTCTGGCGATGGCGTTTATGGGCACGCTCTGGGTTGAACAGTTTGAGGGCGAAAAGTACACGCAATATCCTGGGCTTGACTGGCTCGAGGAGCATGAACCTGATTCTTGGGGGCAGGGTTTGGTCGTGCTGCGTCGTGCCGAGTACGAGTCGGGCGTAATTATTCGCATGGGTTTCCCCGATTACTTTTTGATCGTCGCAGACTTCATCAACTGGGCAAAAGACCAGAACATTCGCGTTGGACCTGGGCGTGGTTCGGGTGCGGGTTCGCTGGTGGCTTACGCGCTGCGGATTACCAACATTGACCCGCTCTATTACGGTTTGTTGTTCGAGCGTTTCCTCAACCCTGACCGTGTTTCGATGCCCGATTTCGACGTGGATTTTTCGGACGCGCGGCGCAACGAGGTGATCGAATACGTGCGCAACAAGTACGGTGACGACAAGGTTGCCATGATTGCCACCTTCGGAACGATGGCTTCAAGGGCAGTTTTTAAAGACGTGGCTCGAGTGCTGGAATTGCCCTTTGCCGAAGCCGACAAACTTTCCAAACTCGTGCCCGTCAAATTCGGCAAAAGCCTGTCGCTCGAGGATGCCGCCAAAACCGTGCCTGACATTGCCGCGATGCTCGAGGAGAACGAGAAAACCAAAGAGGTCTTTGGGATTGCGCAATCTTTGGAGGGTTTAACGCGTCACGCCAGCGTTCACGCTTCGGGCGTCATCATCGGGCGTGAACGCCTCGATAACCTCGTGCCTCTCATGCGCGACTCGAGCGGGGATGGTGTGGTCTGCCAATTGGATATGAGCAGCGTCGAAGACATTGGCTTGATCAAAATGGATTTTCTGGGGCTTCGCACCCTCTCGTTTCTTGAGGAAGCCATGCGAATCGTTAAAGAATCCAAAGGCGTCATCCTCGAGCCTGACGATTTCCCGCTTGACGATTCTAAGACCTACGACCTGATCTCTCGGGGCGAAACCAAAGGCGTGTTTCAACTCGAGGGTGGTGGGATTACCGAGGCTGCCAAGCGTTTAAAGCCCAGACGAATTCAGGATGTCAACGCGCTTTCGGCGTTGTATCGTCCGGGTCCGATGGACAATATTCCAGCCTATATCGAACGGCATCATGGGCGCGAAGAGGTGCGTTACGACCAGGGCGAGTTTGATCTTCCAACCTGCGAACCGTTTTTGAAACCGATCCTCGAGGAAACGTATGGCATTCCTGTCTATCAAGAACAAATCATGCAGATTGCCAGTGCGGTTGCAGGGTATTCGCTAGGACAATCTGACCTTCTTCGGAGAGCGATGGGCAAAAAAAAGCTCGAAGAAATGAATAAAGAGCGTATTAAATTTGAAGAAGGTGCGCTTAGTATTAATAAAATACCTAAAAAGGAATCAAATCGTTTATTTGATATCCTCGAAAAATTTGCCAATTACGGATTTAACAAGTGCTTAATTGGAAAAACTGTTGTTCATTCAAGTAATGGTATTCCATTTACCATGCAGTCACTCTTTGAAACCCAAAACTTGATCGAACTTGCCACGCTCGAGGAAGGATTTAGTCTTGGGCGCAGTCGAGTGCTTGGCGTTTTTGAAAATGGTACTAAGCCCGTGTTTGAGCTTCAAACTTCACTCGGAAAAACCTTGACTGCAACAGGAAATCACCCGTTATTTACGTTAAGCGGCTGGAAGAATCTCGAGGATTTAAAGATTGGAGATCGGATTGCTTCACCTGCAAAACTTCCGATTGAAGGCACAAAAACCTGGGATCAGCATTTACTAGTCACTTTGGGTTGGGTTTTGTCTGAAGGAAACACTTGCCATCCTTGCGGTTTTTATGTGTACACGCAAAATCAAGAATCATTAGACGATATTGTGAATGCTTCTCGAGGATTTTCGGACACGCAAGCCACCGTGAAGTTGCGAACAGATCGCAATAATATTTTTGATGTTTATTTTGGAACTGGGAAACGCGGCGTTGCTGGGCGCTCTGGGGCAAGATTGTGGCTTGAATCACTGGGTATTGTTGGATTAAATGCCTTGGAAAAACATTTTCCAGATCAAGTTTTTGAACTTTGTAACGTTGACCTGGCAGTTTTAATTGGTCGTTTCTGGTCAGGTGATGGTTTTGTTTTTGGAAATAAAATGAATACCACGCCGTACTTTGCAACATCTTCTGAAAAAATGGCAATTCAATTACAGCATTTGTTATTGCGATTTGGAATTGTTTCTCGAGTTACCAAAAAAATGTTTAAATACAAAGAAGGTCGTATTGGATTTACTGTTCATATCTTAGGACGGCGTTCAATTCAAGCATTTAAAGATTATATTGTTCCCCATTTGATTGGACGTGCTGTGCAAGTCGAACTTTTAAATCAATTTCTCGAGAATACTCCTGAAAACCGTGAAAGTATTGATACTTTGCCGCCAGAAATCAAAGCTTGGGTGGTAAGCGCTAAAAATAAGAGCGGTAAAACTTGGCTCGAGATTGAAGCCGAATCGGGTGTGTGCGTCAAAGAATTTTATGGTTCTCCCAAAGCACACAAAAAAGGTTTCAGACGAGACACCATTTCACGATTGGCAGATTACTTTCAGGATTCAACCCTCGAGAATGCCTGTTCAAAAGATGTTTTCTGGGAATCCATTACAGGCATCGAACCTGCTGGCAAAGTCATGACTTATGATCTCGAGGTTGAGAATACGCATAATTTTGTGGCAAATGACATTATTGTTCATAACTCACACTCTGCTGCATACGCATTTATTTCATTTCAAACCGCTTATATTAAAGCCCATTACCCTGTCGAATTTATGGCAGCGCTGCTGACCGTCGAACGCAAAGACAGCGAT
>JANMUC010000101.1:0-5908 GCA_031391225.1 Deinococcales bacterium | reverse complement strand
TTGTGATTTGCGCCAATGTGCTCGGCGGCTGTTACGGTACAACCGGTCCAACCAGTCCAAATCCAAGCTCGAGCAGCGATTACTTGTCCGATTTTCCTGAAATTACGGTGGGTGACATGGTGCGGGTGCAGGCAGCATTGCTCGAGGTTTTGGGTGTGCGCCATGTTCGGGTGGTTGTGGGCGGCAGCATGGGCGGAATGCAGGTGCTCGAGTGGTTGCATGCTTTCCCAGATTTGGTCGGAGCTGGCGTGGTGATCGGTGCTCCAGCAAGGCATAGCGCTTGGGCGTTGGCGCTTTATCACCTCTCGAGGCAAGCCATTCAGAATGACCCAGATTTTCGGGCTGGACGTTATGCGGCGCAGCCCAAAGGTTTGGCACTGGCGCGTGAAATTGCCACGATTTCGTACCGCAGTCCAGAATCGTTTGAACTGACCCAAGCGCGGCGACCCAGCAAACTTGACCCCAACAAATTCGCCATGCAAACCTACCTCGAGTATCAGGGCGAAAAATTACTCGAGCGTTTCGATGCGAATTCGTATTTGAGCATCTCGAGGGCGCTGGACCGGTTCGATCTGACGGATTTCGAACTGGCAAGTATTGCCCAACCTGTGCTGTGCGTAGGCATCTCGAGCGACTGTTTGTACTTACCACACGAGGTCAAACACATTAGCGACACCGTGCAAAATGGTCAGTACGCGCATCTCGAGTCGGTGCATGGGCATGATGCGTTTTTGATTGAGATGGACAAACTCGAGCCGAGTGTCAGAGACTTTTTAAGTCGGGTTTGAAGGCTCGAGATTCTATATTATTGATTATTGAACTCAAAGGCAATAATACACTCGAGTTTACTTTCCTGGAGGTTCGTTTTTGCCATTGATACTGGCTTTTATCTGATAAAGTCCTATTGTGAAGTTTACGAACATCATTATTGGGCTAACCACTGTTGCCACGCTCGGAATTCTCTCAAGTAGCTTATCGCAATCGGTCTGGAGCACAGTAGAAATGGAGCTGCTTGGTTCGATGTCGCTGGGCAAATTGGGTGCGATGCCCAAAGACGCTTCCAATTTTGTTGCCGATAACGCACGAGCAGCCGAGTTGGGACAAAAATTATTTTTCGATAAACGCCTTAGCAGCGACGGCAGCGTGGCTTGCGTCACCTGTCACAGCAGTGAAAAATATTTTGCCGACGATCAAGCCCGTTCTGAAGGTATTGGCATGACGGACCGCAAAGCCCCTAGCATTGTCGGTGCCGGTTTTTACAAATGGTACTTCTGGGATGGTCGCGCCGACAGTCAGTGGTCCCAAGCCCTCGGACCGCTCGAGAGTGGGGTCGAACACGGTGGTGACAGAACCCAGTATGCGCGGGTGGTGTTTGACCACTACAAAGCCGAATTTGAAGCTTTGTTTGGTCAAATGCCTGAACTGGGCGATACCTTTCGCTTTCCAGCCCATGCGGGTCCGGTCGAGAACAGCAAAGCCAGTGCCGCCTGGCAATCGATGTATCCAGTGGATCGCAAAGCCGTGACTCGGGTTTTTGTCAACATCGGCAAAGCAATCGCGGCATATGAGCGCAAACTCAATCATGGTCGCTCGAGGTTCGATACCTTTGTGGAAACGCTGACCCATCCCGAAAATGATCCTGAATCTGGGGCAACGTTGAGCGACTTTGAGGTCGCTGGACTGCGGCTGTTTATTGGCAAAGCGGGTTGTGTGTCTTGTCACAACGGTCCACTGCTGACCGATCAGCAATTTCACAATACGGGTGTTCCAACCGCCGAGGAGTTAAAACCCGATCTTGGACGCGGAATGGGTTTGCAAAAGCTGGCATTCAGCGAATTTGGTTGCTTAAGCGAATACAGCGATGCCAAAGCCGCTGAATGCACTGCCAATAACAGCACCGATAGCTACGACACCTCGAGTGAAGTCAAAAATTTGAATGGAGCGTTTAAAACTCCTTCGTTGCGCGGTGCGAGTTTACACGCGCCTTTCATGCACGTGGGACAATTTAAGACCCTGCAAGAAGTGCTCAAGCATTACAGCAACGCTCCAAGCTCGCCAACGGGTCAAACAGAAATCAAGCCATTGAACCTTTCCCCCCTCGAGATGCAACAAATCGAAGCGTTTTTAAAGTCTTTGGAAGCCCCAGTCAACGCGGATGCCAAGTGGTTAGAAGACCCATTCTCGAATGACTCAAAAAAACGTATCATGTGAGTATGACCAAGACTCAAGTTCGTTTCTCGAGTGTGCTTCAGCGCAACTTGGGTGTGTTTCAGACCAATGCCGAATCGTTGAAACAAAAAGATTTCCTGGTTCAGACTGCCAGCGACGGCGTGCATTTCAACTGGATTTTGGGTCATGCTGTGCATTCTAGACAAATCCTGCTCGAGGCGTTGGGTGCCGAGCCAAGCGTTAAAAACACCGAGATTTTAAAAGCCTATGCCAGAGGCGGCAAAACCCAAGCCACTGAAATCATGTCAAGTCAAGATTTATTGCAGGCACTGGAGGTTAGTCAAGCGGCGCTCGAGAAAGCGCTCGAAGCTGCCGATTTTGCCTCGCCCAGCCCCATGGGCAAGGGAACGCTCGAGGATTATTTTGAATTCATGACCTGGCACGAAACCTATCACGCGGGTCAATCAGGTGTGCTGCGGCGACTTGCAGGTTTTGCGGGACAGATTTAAGTTCAAAACCAGACTTTAAATTGAATAGCTCGAGCATCCTTGAGGTCAGCCAGTAGTGATCTCAAATTTTCAGCATGTCCTCAGATTAAGCCTCGGTTGCCATCAGCCGCGTGAGCCAAACTTTGAACTGTCGCGCTTAAGCCAAACTCGAGATTTGAATTGGCGATACGAGCGAGCTTTATTGGCGGCAGAAGATTTAGAAGTGTTTGCAAATCAGGAGACAACATGAATCAGCAATCCAATCGAAACGACAATCAAGATGTGGTCATTACCAACCGCGTTGCCGCGCTCGACACCCTCAAACGTCATCTTCAGGGAATGCGTTTTGCCATGCTGACCACCTTGAGCGCAGACGGCAGACTTCACAGCCGTCCGATGACCACCCAAGAATTGAGCGAAGATGGCAAGTTATGGTTTTTTACCAGCCTCGATTCTGAAAAAGTGATTGAAGCCCAGAACAAACCCTGGGTTAACCTGGCGTACACCAATGAAGGCTCGAGTTTGTACGTTTCGGTTTCGGGTCATGCACAACTGGTTAAAGACCGTGAAAAAATCAAGCAACTCTGGAATCCCATGGTTGCCGCCTACTTCCCAAACGGGGTTGATGACCCACAATTGGCACTCTTGAGCGTCGATGTTGACGACGCCGAAGTTTGGGATTCGCCGAATGCAGCGCCAGTCAGGTTATTTAACATGGTCAAAGCCATTGTCACAGGAAAAGTGGACGATCAAGGGCATCACGAGCATCTCGAGGTTGGTGCGAAGAGTTAATGCACCGATCAACGTAAACCAGCTTGAAAGGTGGGAAATTCAATGCAGCCTGTTCGTGACAAAACATTCGAGCAAATTGAAGTCGAGCCAAAGGAGACTGTGGCACAAAAGCTTGCCAAATCAGGTCAAGAACGTGCTCTCGAGCGCGGCGAATCTGTGACCGAGCTTGATGATGCTTCCGAGGATTTGAAAGCCGATCAAGACCCAAAGAGCGACGTTATGGACGACGCAATGATCAAAGCCGATGAATCCAATTTGCCCAAAAAGGTTCACTCGGATCATGAGTTCAATCGTGTGATCGATAGCGACGTTCACGGTGACAGCCCAAACGCCGAAGACCATAAAAAGGTTCTCCCCAGCGATTGATCTTTCTCGAGCTGGCATGGATAGAATCGTTCATGCCGCAACTTCCCAAACTCGAGATTGTCGTCGATAGCCTTCTGGGTGTTCAAATTGCCAGCGAATCGGGAGCACAGCGCGTCGAATTGTGCTCCTCATTTGTTGAGGGTGGCATCACGCCAAGTTACGGTCTGATTAAACTGGCGGCGCAGCAAAAGATTGCCGTTAACGTCTTGGTGCGCCCACGGGCTGGAGATTCTGTCTACTCGAGTTTTGAAGTTGAAACAATACTCGAGGATATTCACGCCAGCCAACGTGCTGGGGCAAACGGCGTGGTGATTGGCGCGTTAACCAGCGATTCCAAGATTGATCTGGAAGTCATGAAAACTTTGATCGTCGCCGCCCGTCCACTCGAGATTACATTTCATCGGGCGTTCGATGTTGTGCCAGACCCACTTGCCACGCTCGAGGAACTTGTAAATCTTGGCGTACACCGCATTCTGACCAGTGGGCAACAACTGACCGCCGAAATGGGCCTTCCACTCCTGAAAAACCTGGTGGACTTGGCTCGAGATCGCCTCATCATCTTGCCAGCGGCGGGCATCAATGCCAGCAACGCCAAGAAAATCTGGACGGCAACGGGCGTGACCGAACTGCATTTTTCAGCCTTTGAAACCCTCGAGTTTCCAATCTCTAAAATCCCTGCTGGTAAACTCGAGGCGCGAACCATCACCAGCGCCAAAAAGATTCAAGCCGTGCTCGAAAGCCTCGAGGCTTGATTTGGTTGTGGGAAACCAGCATTAAAGGCTCTCGGGCAACTCGGAACAAAACGTTCAAAACTCGAGCTTCAAACCGTTTGCGCTTTCGCCAGCAAATCTTGTGCCGCACCCCTGGCACGAACAATATCGTCTTGGTATTTCAGTAATGCCCCAAATGTGTCTTCAATCGCGCCACTCTCCAAGCTGGTGACATCCAGCGCCATGAGCGCCGCCGCCCAATCGAGGGTTTCGGCAACACCAGGCGATTTGTACAACTCGAGCTTGCGCAGTTCTTGCACGAACGCCACCACTTGTTTTGAAAGTAATTCTGGCACGCCAGGGACTTTACTTTGCACGATCCGCAATTCTTTTTGGTAATCGGGGTAATCAATCCAGTGGTACAAGCAACGGCGCTTCAGCGCGTCATGGATTTCCCTGGTACGGTTTGAAGTGATAATCACCACGGGCGGTTGCGCCGCGCTGATCGTTCCCAATTCGGGAATACTGACCTGCCAGTCCGACAAAAACTCGAGCAGGAAAGCTTCAAACTCCTCATCGGCACGGTCTAATTCGTCAATCAATAGCACCGCAGGCTTACCTTCTTGAAGCTCGAGGGCTTGCAACAACGGGCGTTTCACTAGAAATTCTGAACTGTAAATCTCAGATTTTACCTTGCCCTGCTCGCGTTCACCGCTCGCCTCGAGCAAACGGATTTGCAGCATTTGCCGCGCGTAATCCCATTCGTAAACCGCGCTGGAAAGGTCAAGCCCCTCAAAGCACTGCAAACGAATCAGGCGCGTGTCCAGCAGTTTTGCCAGCACTTTGACAATCTCGGTTTTGCCCACGCCAGGTTCACCCTCGAGAAACAATGGTCTTCCCAGTTTTAAAGATAAAAACACGCTGGTTGCCAGGCTGCGCTCAGAAATGTAATGTTCACGCTCGAGCGCGGCTAGGGTTTCTTCAATCGATTGTGGACGCATGGGTTTTAGTCTATCTCGAGTTATGGTGGGACACCATGTTCTCGGCTCAAAACACGTAAAATGCCACCATGACCCCGCCTTATTTGATCGTCGATGCGCACCTCGACCTGGCACTCAACATGGTTCGTAAACTGATCGACCACACCAAACCGATTCACGAACTGCGTCAGCTCGAGAACCGAGAAGCCCAACAAGCCATGACCAGCCTGCCCGAATTTGCTCGCGGTAATGTGGCGCTGGTGTTTGGAACGATTTTTGCCGTACCCGCCGACCTGGGCTTTGCCAAAAACGCATTCTCGAGCAGCGATCAAGGGTATTTAACACCCGAGGAAGCCGAACTTCAGGGACTTGAGCAACTGGCGGTCTACGAAACTTGGGCGCA
>JANMUC010000092.1:0-2029 GCA_031391225.1 Deinococcales bacterium | reverse complement strand
TTTGAGGTTGTGGCTGTCAGTTTGAAGGTCACGGGCGATTTGAAGGATGGCTTGCTCGAACTCGGTTTTGGGTTTCATTAACTTGATTTTACGTCCTTGTCCAAACTGCGGCTACACCCTAAAAATTGGTAAAAGTTGACTCAGGCAGGTCAAACCTGTCAAACTACACATTGTGATGATGAAACGTGTTCTCAAGGGATTGGCGCTGGCAGCAATGGTTGGGCTGGGTGTCAGCATCGGTGTTGACTTTCAACCTGTGCAATGGGGCGCGGTTGGATTGCGCATCGACCCAATTGACAAGACCACCTCGGCTTTCAAAATTGTCGGAGCTGACAATATTGTCAAACGAACCATCGTCGGGCAGGACTTCCAAGCCTACTTTGTCGAAATGACCGGACAGCAAGCCGAAGAACTCTGGATTCGCGCTTTCACCCAAAAAGGCGGCACAGCCACCGATTACTTCTTCACGCTCGAGGGTGGCTTGCGCAACATTGGTGTGGTTGACGGCAAAGGTTCGGGTGTCACCGCGCTCGAGGATTTGGACGAGGACGGCAAAGCCGAAGTCGTGATGTTCGGCACGCCTTTGACCTTCATGCTTGGCTTGAAACAATCGCAAAGCCCATTTTTGACCAGCGTTCTGAGTTGGGACAAATTGCGTTTTTATGACGCCACCGCCAAATTCCCCAAACGCGTGCGCACCACGATTCTGTTTCACTTTTACGATTTCCTACGCGCCGTCGAGCAAAACGATGTCGAATCTCAAAAAGCTTCTGCCCTCGGCTATTACGCCAACTCGTTGCAAATCGGAGAGGGTCGGATTGCCAAAGCTTGGTTGATGCGCAACGCGCCAAAAGACTTGCGCCGTTGGTTGCTCGACAACGAATCACGCATGGTCAACACGTTCTACACCTACCCTGGTTGCCGTGTGACCATTACCCAAACCCGCGAGTTGCCAATTGATTTCCCGTCCTGCACCAAAGAAGGTCGTTAAGCTTCCTCGAGTTTTAAAATTAAAAACCGCCAATTTTTTAAGGTTGGCGGTTTTTTTATGACTCGAGCGCTGCAAACTCAAACAGCAGGGCGCAGCGCCCCTACTTTTTCTTCCCTCGGCTCGAGGTCACGGTATGAATCAAGATTGCGGCGGCAACGCTGGCGTTCAAACTCTTCACTTTGCCTTTTAAAGGAATGCTCACCAGTTCATCGCATTTTTCACGCACCAACCTGCGCAAACCGTCCCCTTCAGACCCTATCACCAGTGCCAGAGGTCGGTTGTAATCCAGTTGCTCGAGTTGCGCTGTGGCTTCGCCTGCCGCGCCGTAAACCCAAACGCCATCTTCTTTGAGTTCATCAATTAATCGTGGCAAGTTTTTAACCTGAACCACTGGAAGGTGTGCCGTTGCCCCTGCCGCCGTTTTCACGACCACGGGCGAGAGCGGCGCACTGCGACGCTCCTCAATAACCACACCGTGCGCCCCGAGTGCTTCGGCACTGCGAATGATCGCGCCAAAATTGTGCGGGTCGGTAATGCCATCAAGCAAGACCAAGAACAAGTCTTCTTCCCTGCTGGCAGCCAACTCGAGCGCATCGTCAAGTTCGGCAAAATCTGTGTCTGGAATCTCGGCAATCACGCCCTGATGGTTGGTGGTTTTAACAGCCCTGTCCAGTTCGATTCGGGCGTACCACTCGAGTTCAACACCACTTTCAAAAGCGGCAGCCTCGAGTTCTTTGGTAAATTTGGCTTCAATGCCGTTCGCCACAAACAAGCGTTCGACTTGGTTGTCACGCAGTGCCTCAAGTACAGGGTTTCGACCATAAATAAGCATGACGGGCATTGTACAGCACTTTTCAAAAAGCTTGATCCGTTTTGATCCCCAAAAGCTGTATTTAACGAACCTAGAAATTTTATCAAGCTTTTTGCGAGCTATGCGAGAAAAACAAACAGAGACTTGAATAGCAGTGAAGGCGCGAAGCGACCCAAGCCCGTCAGGTGCTGATTTCAGGGTCAAGAAGCGACCCAAGCCCGTCAGCG
>JANMUC010000842.1:0-9235 GCA_031391225.1 Deinococcales bacterium | reverse complement strand
CACCACCCGATCACCGACATGCAGCCCAAGCGCGTCAATAAAATCTTGGTTGTGCAGGGTGGCTCGAGAAACCTCAGAACCTTCGATTAATCTCGGCTCGAGTTCGGCGACGGGCGTGATTTTGCCCGTGCGCCCGACCTGAATGGTGATCGCAAGCAATTTGGTGGCGACCTCTTCGGCTGGAAATTTATAGGCGATAGCCCACTTTGGCGCTCGAGAGGTAAAACCAACCTCGTCTTGCAGCCGCAAATCGTTGAGTTTTGCCACGCTGCCATCCGCATCAAACTCGAGCGTTGACCGTATTTTGGTCATTTTGTCGTGGTACGCCTCAATGCCCGCCGCGCCAATCACGACTTCGGATTGATCGGACACCGAAAATCCAAGCGAAGACAGAAACTCGAGCAACCCAAACTGGGTTTGAATCGGCAAACCACGGTGCGTACCGATGGCATAAAAATAAGCTTTTAAATTTCGGGAGGCAGTCTTGCTTGGGTCTTTTTGGCGCAACGTTCCAGCAGCCGCGTTGCGCGGATTTTTGAAGACCGCCGCACCAGATTCCTCAAGCTCAGTATTGATTCTGGCGAATTCTTCACGCGATAAAAAGACTTCGCCGCGCACCTCAAGATCGAGCGGTTGAGGCAACGAACGCGGGATACTAGGGATGGTCAGCACGTTGGCAGTGACATCTTCACCCGTCTCGCCGTCGCCTCGGGTGGCAGCCCAAACCAATTTGCCCGCTTTGTACAAAATATTGATCGAAAGCCCATCAATTTTCAGTTCCATCATGTACTCTCGAGTGACACCTTTAACGCCCATGACGTTGTTGATTCTGTCCTCGAAATTCTCGAGATCAGATTGTCCAAAGGCATTGTCCAAACTGGTCATCGGGTTCGGGTGTTTGACAGGCGCAAAAGTCGCCCCCAAAACAGTCCCGACCTTCTGGGTTGGGCTGTCAGAGATTACCAAATCAGGTCGTTCAGCCTCGAGTTTTTTGAGTTCAAACATCAACGAGTCGTACTCCGCGTCCGAAATTTCTGGCGCGTCAGAAAGGTAGTACAAGTCGTTGGCGCGTTTGATGCTGGCTCGTAACTCGAGGATTCTGCTCTCAATATTCATATGTTCTCAGCATAACGGTTTTGGGAGACTCGAGCATGAAGATTCTGAAAAATTCAAAGAGCAAGGTTCAAGAAGCGACCCAAGCCCGCCATGTGCTGTTTGTAACGGTCAACAAGCAGCGCCCTTATAAAAAACATCATCTGTAGGGGCGCTGCTTGCTGCGCCCGCCAGAACACGAAAATATCCAGATCATGTATAAAATTCGGACTTTGGGGTTACACGCAAAAAAATATACAAAAACCGTCACTCGAGCATCAAACTCGAGCGACGGTTCTGCATATATCTTTAAGCTTTGTTTGGAACACTGACCGTCAAACGATGCAAACCGCTTGCGGCTTCGGGCAGACTGTCGCGTTCTTCGCTGCTTTGCACTACACCATCGGCGTAACAACGCACGATAAACTGCCGCCCACTTTTGACACCACCCAAATCTTCATTGCCTGCCTCTGCCTTCCAATCGAGCGTCCATTGCGTCCAAGCCCATTTGCTGCGTTTGGGTTGCAAGGTTGCCTCGAGCCACGTGTCGCCACCGTCTGTAGAAACCTCAACCTTGGTAATGACTTTGATGCCTGCTGCGGCAATCCCTTTGGCTTTGACGACCTCGCCTGGCTTAAACACCAAACCTCGAGTTGGGTAATCAATCCTCGAGAGTGGTTCGACAAAAGCGGTTTTGCTCCAGCCACGGTTTGCCCAGTAGCCTGGTTTTTCATCGCTGGTAAACGTGATTTTGGTCAGCCAACGCGGTTGCTTCATGCCAAAACGCCCTGGAATAATCACCCGAAGCGGAAAGCCGTGTTTGTAATTTAATGGCTCGCCGTTCATGCTGTACGCCAGAATTACATCTTGCTCGAGTGCGTCACGCAGAGCAATGGATTCGTAAAAACCATCTTCGGCTTCCCAAGTCACCCATTTTGCGCCTGGTTGCACGCCCACTTTGTCCATCAAGTCTTTAAACTTCAAACCCGTCCAAATGGCATTGCCGATCAAATCGCCACCGATTGGATTTGAAATGCAGCACATGGTCAACTCGAGATCAACAGGCTTAAAAGTCTTGAGGTCTGAAAGTACAAATTTCTGCGGGGTTTTGACCAAACCATCTACCTCGAGCTTCCAATTGTTCTCGGAAATACGCGGGTCGAGGGCTTCGTTGTTGATCGACACATAATAAAAATCCTCTTGACTGGTCAGTCCCTCGAGCAGAGGGGCTTTGCTCGAGCCTGCGGCGGTTGTGGCATTGGTGTTGCCGCCCGAGCTTGTGAACAATGGACGCAGTGCGCCCGCCACTCCAACTCCAAACAATCCGAGTGAAGCCAGGCTTAAGGTGTTCAGCACACCGCGACGTTTTGGGTCGGTTTGAACGGGTGAGAGCGCAAATCGCAAACCTATATAAAGCAGTCCGTACACCAACGCCCAGATTGGATTGACGAACAACAGCGAGATAACTGCGACCACCAAACCGCCAATCAAGGGCGGGACAAGTCCAAGCAGGGTCAGTCCACCAACCCAGGCAAATAAAACACCAACAAAGGCAAAAATCTTGCCACCCTCGCCAAAGCCAAAAATCTTATGTACCAACTGAAACATGGCTGGCACGCCGAGTTGATAGGTCGTCCAGTTGTACAGTTTTTCGGCAGGAAACGGGGCGAGGTTTGCAAGTCGAGCCACCAGACCAACGGCTGACAGGACAACACTGGCAATAAATCCGATCAAAAGTGCAGGTATCATGATTTAGCATACGCGCATCAACAATAAATGGTTCAAACCCAGCATACAAACTTTTCGTTCGAGCCTTATTCCCAGCCGCGCTCGTTGTACATCGTGTGCCAACGCTCGAGACGCGCATCCAACTCAATTCGGGCGTCGTCAATATTGGTCAGGATGGTGGCATCGGGTTCGGCTTTAAACCAAGTTTCTTGACGTTTGGCAAGTTGACGGGTTGCCAAATTAATACGCCGTTCGACTTCCTCGAGTTGAATCACGCCCGTCATGTGGTCTATGGCTTGTTTGTAACCAATGGCTTGAAACGAGGTCAGGCGTTTGCCGTCTTTAACGAAATCCAAGCTCAGTTCGGCGGCTTCCATGATTAAACCCGCTTCAATCATGGCTTTGGTACGGGCTTCGATTCTGGCTTCAAGCGATCCTCGGGGGGGCAAGAGTACCACTTTGGAATACAAGAATGCGGCTGGCTTTAAGGCAAAGAAACTAGGAGGCTTGCCTGTGGCGCGGTAAATCTCGAGCGCCCGCAGAACCCGTCTAGGGTTGCGCTCCGTTCGAATCGCGTCTTCTGGGCTGGCACTCTCGAGTTCGGAAAGCATCGCTTCAAGCCCCTTATCGGCAAGTTCTGCCTCGAGTTGGGCAATCGCATTTTGATTTGAGGCTGGCGTGGTCGGTAAGCCTTGCGCCAAACTGCGAATGTAAAATCCTGTGCCACCAACCACCAGTGGAATACGTTTGCGCTTCAAAATCTCAGCAATAGTTTTTTCAGCTTGCATCACCCAAGCGCTGACGCTGTAATCGTCACCAGGTTCGATCAGGTCGATCATGTGGTGTGGCACTTCGCCGCGTTCCTGAGGGCTGGGTTTGGCAGTGCCAATGTCCATCCCTCGGTAGACCATCATGGCGTCGGCACTGATGATTTCGACAGGGTAACGGGCAGCCATCTCGATAGATAGGGCGGTTTTTCCACTGGCAGTTGGTCCTGCAAGCACAGGAATGGGCAAGGTTTTGTTGGCAGCGCTTCGACTCACGTTATCACTGTACCGTGCGATCCAAAACCACACAATGTCAAAAAACCGTTATAGTGTTTTCAGGCGAGCCGTTTTCAAATGGTCGCAAATCGAATCTGCCCGCCACACTCGAGTTTTTTCGGGTGTGGATTTTTTACCAAATTTTAAGGAGACATCATGCCAAAACCAAATTTGTACAACCTGCCCGCGGGCGAGAACGTGCCAGAAATCGTCAATGTCGTGATCGAGGTGCCACGGGGTGGCTCGAACAAATACGAGTACGATAAAGATTATGGAGTGATGAAACTTGACCGCGTCTTGTTTGCCAGCATGTCTTACCCTGGCGATTACGGTTTTATCCCCTCAACCTTGGGCGGCGACGGCGACCCATTGGATGTCGTACTGCTTTCGACCCACGCGTTCGTTCCTGGCGTGTTGGTCGAGGCTCGAGTGGTTGGGATGCTGGTCATGAAAGACGACAAGGGCGAGGACGAAAAAATTCTGGCGGTCACCCACAACGACCCTCGTTTTACCGATACCGTCGAACTCGAGGATGTTGCCGCGCACGTGTTGGACGAAATCGAGCACTTTTTCTCGGAGTATAAGACACTGGAGGGCAAAGCGGTTGAGACCAAAGGTTGGCGCAACCGTAAAGAGGCAATGGAAGAAATTTTATATTGCATTGAACGTGGTAAACGCGTACCGATTGTTGGTTGAGATTTCTTAGACTTTCAAATCTCGAGTTGAAATTTATCGTTTCAACTCGAGATTTAATTTTAGTTTTGTCAACTTGGGATATCTCGAGCAGGCTGAATTTGATTTGGGTGTTTCAGATTGAATTTTAAGTTGACGGAAGAGACGTTGCTATGATATGTTGTCAACATATTTCGTATCACATTTTACAATTTTATTTAAATTTCAATCATGTCATCCGTGAATAAACGCACTCGAGATACAAAGACTTGAGTTTCTCAAGGCTTGTGATTTCAAATGAAGCAAAACCCTTTTACAAACAATGGTTCACAACCTCGAGTCAAAGGAGAAATTCATGGACACGATTCAGATTCTCAGTCATTGGATGGAACACCGCCACCTTTCACGCCGCACCCTCGAGTTATTTCCAGAAGATCAATTGTTCAGCTTCAGCGTTGGCAACATGCGACCTTATGGCAAACTGGCGCTCGAGATGCTGCAAATCATTCCGACTTTAAACGGTGTGGTTTCAGGCGAATGGAAATGGCAATCGGCTTTTGATGATGTCAATAGCAAAGAAAGTTTGTTGAAAGCTTGGGATGACACCGACGCGCAATTGCTCGAGGTTTGGAAGGGCGTTACGGTTGATCGTTTAAATGCCGTCGAAGCTGACAATTTCTGGATGCCAGAGGCAACCAGTAATCTCTGGAAAGTTCAGTATTGGGTGGACAACGAGATTCATCATCGCGGTCAGGGTTATGTGTACTTGCGGGCGCTCGGTATCGAACCGCCAGCTTTCTGGGAGCGCTAAAAAATCTAAAAACCTTTCTCGAGCGCAACCAAAATGATTGGGGTTTCGCTCGAGAATTTTATGGTTCACATTGCAAGAAAACCTTAAAACGTTTTAAACGCATTGATGGGCTGCATCTTGATTTCTGAGGGCGCTTGAGCTTCAACATTGAGGGTTTTTGCGTTTGCTTTCGCGATGAGGCAAATTGCACGTGCTGGACGCGAATAAAATGGCGTCCAGATCATGGTTCTGCTGTAGACAGAATGCACTTTTAAATGGTATGATTGAGCGTTCGCTCAAGGTGAAACCAACATCACCTTTTTACCCGTTCTACTCGAGAAAGACCGCACTTTAAAAGCGCTCAATCTCGAGCCACCAAAAACACTGGAGGAATATGTCAAACGCCGTCATACCTGTCGAAATTACCGATGAAGTCAAAACCGCATTTATCAATTACGCGATGTCCACCATCGTGGATCGTGCGCTACCAGATGTGCGCGACGGTTTAAAACCTGTTCAACGCCGCATTTTGTACGCCATGTTGCAAGAAGGACTTTCGCCAGGGCGCAAACACCAAAAAAGCGCTGGTGTGGTCGGTGAGGTCATCAAAAAGTACCACCCGCACGGCGACAGCCCGATTTACGAGGCGATGGTTCGCATGGCGCAGTCCTGGAACTTGCGTTACCCAGTTGTGGACGGTCAAGGCAACTTCGGTAGCATTGACGGCGACCCTGCCGCCGCCTACCGTTACACCGAAGCCCGCATGACGAGGGCTGCCGAGGTGATGCTCGAGGATATCGAAAAAGAGACGGTGGATTTCAAACCCAATTTCGATGAAACCACCGAAGAACCAACAGTGCTTCCTGGTGGCTTTCCGTACATGCTGGTCAACGGCGCGGTTGGTATTGCCGTGGGCATGGCGACCAACATTCCGCCGCACAACCTGACCGAAATTTGCAATGGTTTGCTCGAGATTATCCGTAATCCAGAGATTAATTTGGATGATCTGATGAAAATTGTGCCGGGACCGGATTTCCCAACGGGCGGACGTTTGGGCAAAAAAGGCATTCGTGAGGCGTACTCGAGCGGTCAAGGCAGCATTCGGGTGCGCGGAAAAGCACGCATCGAGGAAATCAAGGGTCGCAGCCAGATCGTGATTACCGAAATTCCGTATCAGGTCAACAAAACCAATTTGCTGACCACAATTTCTGCACAGTACCGCGAGGGTAAAATTCCTGATATTGCCGCCCTGCGCGACGAATCGGATCGCACCACACCAGTTCGGATTGTAATTGAACTCAAACGCGGCACGCTGCCGGATTTGGTGCTCAATCAGCTATATAAGCACACGCAATTGCAAACCAGCTTCAACATCATCAACCTCGCCATCGTGAACGGCGCACCAAAAGTCTTGGCATTAAAAGAGGGCATGACGCTGTTCCTCGACCACCGCAAAAACGTGGTCACACGCCGCGCCAGGTACGACCTGAAAAAAGCTCGAGAGCGCACCCATATTCTCGAGGGTCTGCTGATTGCGCTTGACAACATTGACGAGATTATTCGGATTATTCGCGCCTCTCAAACGGGCGCGGAAGCCAAAGATGGTTTGATGGCACGCTTTAGTTTCTCTGAGATTCAAGCCCAAGCCATTCTCGACATGCGCTTACAACGCTTGACCGGACTCGAGCGCGGCAAACTGAACGAAGAGTACAACGCGCTTTTGGAACTCATTGGTTTCCTCGAGGCGATATTGGCAGATGACAGCAAACTCTGGAACGAAGTCAAAAAGGAAATCACGATCATTCGTGACAAATACGGCGACGAACGCCGCACCGTCATTACAGATTTGTCCGAAGACATCAACAAAGAAGATTTGATTGCCATTGAAGACATGGTCATTACCGTCACCAAAGGCGGTTACATCAAACGCACGACGCTCGAGGCTTACCGTTCGCAAGGACGCGGCGGACGCGGTGCAAACTCTGGCAAGTTGCGCGACGAAGATGCCAACACCAACCTGATTGTCGGCAGCACCCACGATTACCTGTTGTTCTTCACCGACAAAGGACGGGTGTACCGCGAGAAAATCTTTGAACTTCCCGAAGCTGGACGCGATGCCAAAGGTGCTCACCTTCGCAACGTGTTGCCGCTTAAGGACGACGAGAACGTCAAGTCGATCTTGTCGATCAAAGACCTCGAGCAGGAAGGTTCATTCGCCTTCTGTACACGCCAAGGCATTGTCAAGAAAACCGAAATCAAAGAATACGGCAACATGACCAGCTCTGGTTTGATCGCCATTAATTTGCTCGAGAACGACGATCTGATTCATGTTTCGACCCTCAACACTGGCGAACACGTCGTGCTGGCGACTCGAGACGGTCAAAGCATCCGCTTTGGCGAAGATGACGTTCGCGCCACCGGACGCGCCACCCAAGGTGTGATCGGCATTCGCTTGCGCGACGGCGACGAAGTGGTCAGCATGACCAAAGTCAGCGCCGACGACGACGGCGAGTTACTGACCATTTCCGAAAATGGTTACGGCAAACGCACTTCCATCAGCGAATACCCACTGCAAGGACGCGGCGGACAAGGCGTCATCACGCTTAAGGTCACCGACAAAACTGGCAAACTCGTCTCGCTCGAGCGTGTGGGCGGCGATGAAGAACTGATGGTCATCAGCGCCAACGGCGTTGCGATTCGCACCCGCATCGAACAAATCTCGAGTTACGGACGCCCAAGCCAAGGCGTGAAAGTCATGCGCATTGGCGACAGTGACCGCGTAACCAGCGCCTTCCCGATTAAGCAAGAGGAAAGCTTGATGGCAGACGGAACAACCGAAACGACAGAAATCTCGAGCGAGCTTGAAGAAGCGCCAGACAACACTGAAGAATAATCTCGAGATTTGAGATTCAAAAAACGGTGAGCATTGCGCTCACCGTTTTGCTTTCAGCAAGACAGTAATGTGACCTGCGGAAAAACGCTTTTGAAGACAGTGTCATCAAAAGTCAGCATCTCGAGTTCGTGATGTTCGGCATGTGCGGCAATCAGAAAGTCGGCAACAATACGCCGTGAGGTTTGACCGCCACGACGCAACTCTGCATATTTCCCAAATGCAATTCCAGCAGCGTCCCAGACAATGTTAGGCATTCCCCAAATTACGGTGACTTCTTGAGTCACAAGCCATTTTTCTATTTTAATCCAACCCTTTGAAGCGTGAAGTTCCGCCCTGACAATCGGACAAATACAAAATGCTTGGCTGTCGTACTTCTCGAGCGCTTGACGTGATCGGACATGATTAACATCGGTTGTTTGCAGGGCACTTTGAACAATATTGGTATCCAACGAAATCACAAGTCGTCGCCCCAACGATTCTCCCGCAACGTCTTGACCGCATCACCTTTGGTCTCTTCTCGTAATTCATTAAAGTCATACTCTTTGAGAATTGCATCGAGAACTTCTTTTGCATTCGGGCGTTTAACTCTGAGTTCAATCACATTGTCTTGCTCTAGTTTAAATTCTATTTTTTGCCCAGGGCGCAATCCCAACGCATCCCTGATTTGGGCAGGGATCGTAATTTGATGTTTGGGGCTGATTGTTCCTTCAATAATTTTTGTTTGTTGAGTCATAATGCGCTAAGCATAGCACAAAGTGACAATCACCAAGCAATAGCCGCAAAGCAATTTATTTGCATCTCGAGCCACAAAAAAGCGAGAAGACAAAATGTCTTCTCGCCTCTCGAGCAACTGTTCTTACTTCATCATCATGCCTGCTTTTTTGCCACTTGCTTTCTCCCAAATGCTCCAATTGACCGCACCCTTATCAGGATCGGATTTAAGGATACCTTGGTCGCGTAAAATCTTGATATTGGCTTTGAGCACTTCGGGGTCAAGATAACCGGCGTAGCCTTTAA
>JANMUC010000823.1:0-2711 GCA_031391225.1 Deinococcales bacterium | reverse complement strand
GTGGCATGTTTTTAATTTCTCAAACCCCAGCCGACCAAACCCACACGCCCGAAGATTTCTCGAGCGATGTCAAAGACATTTACAAAGCCGTGGACGAGTTTGTGAAAGCTCGGGTCATGCCCAACATGGAAACCCTCGAGGCGCACGATAATGCCTTGTTAAAACAAATTTTGCACGAATGCGGCGATCAAGGTTTCTTTCAAGTCGAAGTTCCAGAGGCGTACGGCGGATTGGACATGAGCAAAACCACCGCCACTTACGTCGGTGAAGCCCTGGCGCAAGCGGGCGGTTTTGCCGTGGCATTCGGCGCTCATGCCAGCATCGGCATGTTGCCACTGGTTTACTTTGGTTCGGATTTTCTGAAAGCCAAGTACCTCGAGCAGATGGCGGCAGGCAAATTGATTGGTGCGTACTGTCTGTCCGAACCAGGTTCAGGCTCCGATGCTCAAGCCGCCAAAACCCGTGCCGTACCAAGTGCGGACGGCTCGAGTTACACGATTTCTGGCACCAAAATGTGGATTTCCAACGGCGGCATTGCCGATATTTACACCGTGTTTTGTCAGGTCATGACCCCGCAAGGTCTAAAGTTCAGCGCCTTTTTGATTGAGCGCAACTTTCCAGGCGTGTCCACAGGCAAAGAAGAACACAAACTTGGCATCAAGCTTTCCAGCACCACACAATTGATTCTCGAGGATGTGGTTGTGCCAAGTGAAAACTTGTTGGGCGAGGTTGGTTGGGGCGCAAAAATTGCCTTTAATATTTTAAACATCGGGCGTTACAAACTCGGTTCGGGCGGTGTGGGCGGCAGCAAAGCGGTCTTGAATGCCAGTACCAAATACGCCAAAGAACGCACCAGTTTTGGGCAACCGATTGCCAATTTTGGCGCGATTCAAGAAAAACTTGCCGAAATGTGTTTGGAAATTTACGCCGCCGAAAGCGTGACCTACCGCGTGACGGGTTTGATCGACGAGATTGCCGACCACGCCAAAACCAGCAGCGAGAAACTCAAAGCCATCGAAACCTACCGAGTCGAAGCCAGCATCGTCAAAGTCTACGGCACTGAAGTTCTGGCGTACTGCACCGACCAAGCCGTTCAAGTCTTTGGTGGTTACGGTTTCAGCGAGGAATACCCTGTTGCCAGGGCGTACCGCGATGCCCGCATCAACCGCATTTTTGAAGGCACCAACGAAATCAACCGCATGATCATTCCAGGCGAACTGTTGAAAATGGGCATGAAGGGCGAAATCCCGTTGATGCAAGCCGCCCAAAAACTGCAAGCCGAAATGCTCGAGCCAAGCTTTGCTGATGACACCGACGATGCGCCCCTTGCGGCGGAAACTCGAGTGGTCGAGGGACTGAAAAAAGCGGCATTGCAAGTCGCGGGTTTGGCGGCGCTTAAATTTAGCAATAAGCTCAACGAACAACAAGAAATTTTGGCTCGAGTTGCCGACATCATCATCTCGAGCTTTGCGGGCGAAAGCGCGTTGTTGCGAACCCAAAAAATCATGGCGTCAGGCAAAAACGCCGACGTTCAAATTGCCATGACCCAAGTGCTGGTGCACGACCTTGCGGAAAAATGCGCGGTCTGGGGACGCGAAGCCCTCTCGAGCTTTACCGAGGGTGACGACTTGCGTCTGAATTTGGCAGCCATGAAACGACTGACCAAGCATGACAGCGTCAATGTTGTGGCGTTGCGTCGTCAAATTGCGGCGGCGGTCATCGAAGCCGATGGCTATTTGAACTGATTTTTTTAAGCACTTCAAATCTCGAGCGCAATCATTTGGCTCGAGTTTTTCATTTCAGCAATTCCTTGCCAAGGGCTTCATAATCCGCCCAAGCAAAAGTCGCTCGAGGGTCGCGCACGTCTCGGACGATCAAACCATTTGAGACGGCTTTCTCGAAGGCGGCATAGCGCCTGATTGTACAGGCGAAATGCGGCAGCTTTACCGATTTTAGTCTTAAAAGTGCCAAACTCGCATCTTTGGACGGTGGCGGCGGTGCGAGCGTCACCAACACCCGAAACGGTAAATCCTCGAGATCATCCGCGAGAGGCTCGAGGGTCGCCAGTGAGAGCGTATTTGGAGCGGTTGGGACAATCAATAAATCGGCTTTCTGACTAAACTCGTCAAGGGTTTTGGCTTTGGGTTGCGCTCGAGTGTCAACAATCACAAAATCAAACTTTTTTGGTCTTGCATCTTCGGGCAAACAAACCGTAAAGCCCAGCCCGAACCCTCGAGACGCCCAGGTCAGTGCGCCACCAGCAGGGTCGGCGTCGATCAAAAGCGTCTTCCCTTTTGATGCTAAAACGGCTGCCAAATGAATGGCGGTGGTGGTTTTACCAACGCCACCTTTCAGCGATGTGATGACAAAACGAACAGGCAAGACGAACTCCTTTGATGGTTTGATTCTAACGGGTTTGCATCTTAAATGCCGAACTCAAAACTCCTGCTCGAGCCAACGGCAATCAATTCAGTTTTGTCATGATTTCGCGTACCACAGCCCAATCCACCCGTCTTAAGGTGCCAACCCTCAGCAACAACTCGAGACGCATTTTGAGCATCAACTCAACATCAATGGCTGACTTCCAACGCGTTAATGCCAGGTCGAGGGCGGGCTGCTCGAGCCTTGAGCATTCAAACTCCAAGCTGCTCCAACCCGCGCCAGTCCAGTCGATCAAACCCGAGTAGCAACCCTCAAACTCGAGCACGTTG
>JANMUC010000780.1:0-2038 GCA_031391225.1 Deinococcales bacterium | reverse complement strand
ATGTGTTCACGGGTTTGCGGCATTGGACCGTCGGCGGCGGAGCAGACGAGGATCGCGCCGTCCATTTGGGCTGCGCCGGTGATCATGTTTTTCACGTAATCGGCGTGACCTGGGCAGTCCACGTGGGAGTAGTGACGGGCTGGGGTGTTGTACTCCACGTGAGCGGTGTTGATCGTGATACCACGGGCTTTCTCTTCAGGGGCTTTGTCAATCTGAGAGTAATCCTGGGTTTCGATGCTGGGATCAGCCGCGGCGGCGGTGAATGTGATTGCTGCGGTGAGCGTGGTTTTACCGTGGTCTACGTGACCGATCGTGCCGACGTTCACGTGTGGTTTGGTGCGCTCGAAAGTACCCTTCGCCATGATTGCCTCCTGGAATATCCCTCTCGAGTCTCCCTCGAGAACTGGGTTCAAGCAAAAGCAGCCCACAAAACGCAGGCTGGATTTTGCCGCTTTTGGAGCTCGCGGTCGGATTTGAACCGACGACCTCTCCCTTACCAAGGGAGTGCTCTACCCCTGAGCTACGCGAGCCAACAACACACCAGAAATAAGCGTTAAAAAACGCGCTATCTCGAGCGCCGTGAAAATATAGCACCTCTTTGGATTCTTGTCAAAGCTTTTGATTGCTGTGCAACAGGATTAAATTTTGATGATTGAATTGGTGAAATATGCGGCTCGAGTTTGGGTTTGACTCGTTCAACTTTGAACTACTGACTTAAGCGCAATTTAGTGCTCGAGCTTCTGAAATTTAAAGCTTGAGTTGCAACCTGCATTTTGGGTGTCTCGAGTTTCACACCCCTGAAGCAAATCCCTCAAGCGTTCGATGCCCTGGTGGGTAAAACCCAAGCACAATTTGGTCTTTTCCAACGCCGTTCTCGAGAAATTCTTCGGTAAAATCAATTTCCGTGTTGTTCTCTTCAATCCAAATCAATTCACCTTTAATCGCAAAGTGAATCATGACGTGATACAAACGTCTTACGCCGCGCCAACCGTGCATCAAAACTTGGTAATGGTTGTTTTGGGTATCAAACACGAATTCGTATTCAATTCCCCTGGTTTGCCATTGCTGCATGGGTTCAAAAATGTGCCAAATAGCTTGTTGCAAATGGGTCATTTGCTCGAACGGAACTGCACTTTTTAAGGTTGCCACGAGATCACCTCGGATTCTGGATCAAAAATCAAGAGTTTTATTTGCAGACGTTTCACAGAACGGATTGCCAATTCGGATGCAAAAAACGTTTCGAAAATGCTTTTCGGCACGGCAAGAAACAACTGGCGCTCTGGGTGGTATTCCTCGAGATTTACTCTGTAATTCATGTATTGCCCAACAGCCGTATGAAAGGCTTGAACCAAAGAAATGTTACCAAAGACTTTGATTTCGACAGCGATGCGTTCATTACCTTGTTCAGCAGCAAGAAGGCGTTCTGCGCCAAGATCAATTTGTAAATCGGTTGTGCCAACATTAATCACAAACGGGTCATCGGTTATTGTCCAACCCGCTTTTTCGAGAGCAACCCTGACTACAGCATGGTACTTATCTCGAGCCATATGTTATCCGTTTATTCTTGGCTTGAGTTTGATCTGGTAGTTCATGGCTCGAGTATAGCGGGTTAAGCGAAAATGTAAGTATCTCGGGTCACTTGCGAATACCCTTGAGTCGTTTTGCGGCTTCGGCAGCTTGGATGGTTTCTTACGCTTCTTCGCTTAAGGATTTCAGATCGGCAGTAAGTAATCGCGGCAACTCGTATTTCTCGAGTGCCGAAAGTTGTATGGTTTGATATTGAAGCTTAACGAAACTCATGATGAGATTATAGCAAATCGGGAATTTTCAATTGTGTACTCGAGAGGTTGGAATGGTTACTTGAGATGGGGTAAAAGTTTTTGAAATGAAAAAAGCCCCCGAATGGACAGGTGGGCTTTTGAGTATTAATTTAAACGATTCTATAGTTAATTCTTTATTTACTGTTCACGCACCAATTGCAATTTTAGCAGGTGGTGTTGGACTTACCGCACCTATCGCAATTTTTGCAGATGCAATG
>JANMUC010000754.1:0-1251 GCA_031391225.1 Deinococcales bacterium | reverse complement strand
ATAAATCTAGCTTTAAATAAGGCATTTTAACATCTGCTAGCAATTGACTTTTGAGGGTGTGACCGCTATTGTTGGCTAAGAAAGGAGACCTTATGCCAAACAATGCAGTGCAAACCATTAGCCTGACAAATTTGCCTTTGCCGCGAACTGCTGGTGAAGAAGATTTGTTTAACCTGGTGAAAACCGTCGCAGCCGTTGGAACAGTTTTAGGGATTGGATATTTGCTGTTGTACTTCAGCAACAATCAGCATCTCGTAAAACGATAAACCCCTGCGATCTCGAACATCGCAAGGGTCAAAGTGAGTTGAGCACAGGCATCATACACCTGGCTCAATTTTTTTGTGCGTACAAAACAGTTAGGTCTTGCCCTACCTCGAGCATCAAAACACCTCAATACGGGGTGTGACAACCGTAAAAACGGAAAGTGCCGCCTTCGTCAAAACTAACCCATGCCACACGACATTAATCCCTAAAGATACTTTCAAACGGATCTCGAGCATTCGGGTCTTTGAGTGGTCGTAAATCACCCTCTGCAACTTCCGCCAGCAACTCAAAATGATACCGACCCAAGAAATTAATGTGCCTCCACTTCAAAGGCGATAATCGAGCCACATCCTCATCCAGCACTTCATCACCCATTTCCCGAATCTGCCCCAGCGCAGCCTGCATGTACCGCGTATTCCAAAAGGCGATGGCATTCACCACGAATCCAAGAGCACCAAGTTGATTTTCCATGCCGTCTTTGAACTTTTGGCGCATCTCACCACGATGCCCGTGGTAGACATCCCGAGCCAGCGCGTGTCGAAGTTCCCCTCGACTGAGTTGAGCGTGAACCCTGCGGCGTAAGGTTTCGCTGCTGATGTACTCGAGCAGGTATTTGGTCTTCTGGATTCGACCCACCTCGGCAATGGCTTTTCCAAGGTGCGACAGACTGCCCTTTGGTGCGAGCACCCGCAGGATGTCGGTGGCTTTCACGGCATTGAGCTTTAACGAGCCGACCAAACGAAGGATGTCATCCCAGTTCTCGGCGATCAAATCTGTTTTGATTTTATGGTTCGAGACATCATTGAGAATGCCGTAATCAGCATCGCCTTGGACTCGCCAGTAACGTAAATCCCCCAGGTCTTTGATGCGCGGTGAGAATTGAAAACCAAGCAAACGACATAAACCAAAAACCACATCGCTGTACCCTGCCGTGTCGGTCATGATCTCTTGGGGTTCACTCGAGGTTTGTTGCTCGAGCAGTAACGA
>JANMUC010000698.1:0-24014 GCA_031391225.1 Deinococcales bacterium | reverse complement strand
CGCTCGAGCCTGATTTCACCTTGTGGGTTTGAAGCTCAAAATCTGAGGGTTGATAGTTGGGTTTTGGATTCCAATCGGCAATCAGTTGTAAGGCGTTCATGATTTCTCCAAACTGCTCGGGTAACGGCAGACCTGTTGGTTGTTGTCTGAATTGTTCGGTACAATCATACGTCACAGACAAAAGAAAGGCTGCCAGATCAACAGCCTTACCTCGAGCGGAGGAGTTTTGATGCAAGGAATTGTGCCGATCGTTTTTGTGCCATTTGATAACCAGGGCGAGATTGACGAAGCGGGTTTGCGCCGTGTGGTGCGGTTTGAACTCGAGGGTGGAGCAGACGGTATTGGGATTAATGGTTTCGCTTCCGAAGCGTACAAACTGACCGATCAGGAGCGAGCGCAGACCGCCGAAATCGTTGCCGATGAAGTTGCCAAGCAAGTCCCGTTGGTGATTGGTATTGCTGCGGGCAGCACCGAAGCGGCAGTCGTGCAGATGAAAAGTTTTGCCAAGCTCAGTCCAGCCGTGTTTATGGTTTTGCCGCCAGCCACGTTTGATTACACGCCGCAAAGTTTAATCGAGCATTACGTGACCCTGGCAAACTCGAGTGACACGCCGATCATGATGCAGCACTCGCCGCACATTGCGCAGTATTCGCATGTCTTGCTCGAGGTTGAGCATTTGGCAGAGATGGCAAACCGTGCCAGTGGTATCAGCTATTTTAAGATTGAGGGTCCTGGCGCTCCAGCCCGAATGCGAGTACTTAAACCACTGATTCCAGAAAACGTCAAACTGTTTGGTGGCGTGGGCGGCATCAGTTTTCTCGAGGAACTCGAGGTTGGTGTCGCGGGTGTGATCCCTGGTGTGGGGTTCAATGAGGTTTTTCAGATGGCTTGGAAAGCTTGGAATGCTGGTGACAAGGCTCGAGTTTACGAGATTTTGACCCACTATCAACCGCTCGTCAGTGCCGTCTCGAGCAAAGGTCACGAGTTTTCACTTCATGCCCGAAAACACCTCTGTCACCGTGCGGGTTTGATCGCCAGCGCCAGGGTTCGCAACCCGACGGTTGCAGCAACAAAAGCCGAAATTGGGTTAATCTTTCAAACGGCAGATCAGTTTGAATTGCGAATCTCGAGGAGATAAATTTATGAAATCAACCATTGGTGTCGCCATTCTCGGCGCTGGACGCATGGGGCAAGAACACGCCCGAAACCTGCTGGGCATTCCCAATGCCAGGGTCGTTGCCATTGCCGACCCGATTCAGGCGGCTCGAGATGCGGCGCAAGTCTTAACTCGAGCCGAGAAAACCTATGCCGAACCGAGTGATGCGGTGAATGACCCGAACGTTGATGCCATCATTATTGTCACGCCAACCAACACCCACGCCGATTTGATCGAACTGGCAGCCAATGCGGGCAAAGCGATTTTCTGCGAGAAACCCGTGGCGCTCGATTTAACCCGCACCGTCAAGGCGCTCGAGGTGGTCAACAAGGCAGGTGTACCATTTCAGATTGGTTTCAACCGTCGGTTTGACCCGCCTTACATGCTGGCGAAACAAAAACTCGAGGCTGGAGAATTGGGCGAGATCGAGCAGTTTATTTCGGTCATGCGTGACCCATCACCACCTCCACTCGAGTATCTAAAAATTTCGGGCGGCATGTTTTTGGATCAAAGTATTCACGAACTCGATTGCGCACGGTTTTTGGTCGGCGAGGTCGAAGAAATTTCGGCTTGGGGGCATGTCTTTGTTGACCCCGCGATAGGCGAAATTGGCGACGTGGACACGGGCATGATCAACTTGCGCTTTAAAAACGGGGCGCTCGGTGTGATTCAAAACTCGAGGCGCAGCGCGTACGGTTACGACGTGCGCACCGAAGTTTTTGGCGCTAAAGGCAAACTGGTCATGGATGCCACGCCCAAAACGCCCTTAACCCAGTACGGCTCGAACGGGGTTGGCGCGGGCAAACTCGAGCAAGACCATTTTCACTTTTTTATGGATCGCTTCCGCGAGGCGTACAAGCTCGAGCTTGAAGCATTTTTTAAGTGCTTGGTATCGGGTGCTCAAACCTCACCAGGCGCAACGGACGCGCTCGAGAGTCTGCGTTTGGGTGTGGCGGCGACCATCAGTTTGCGTGAAAAGCGAACAGTGAAAATTGCTGAAGTCATCAAATAAAATAGCGAAGATTGGCTCGAGACTGCATTGGAGTCTCGAGCTTTTCAATTCAACTCAGAATTGCCACACTCGAGCGCTTTCAGACTGTGAAATACTGCGTAAACGATTCTTTTCAAGGAGACACGCATGGCATTTAACGAGCATCGGTTTTCGTTCGCAGGAAAAAAAGTCAGGGATTTTACCGAAGAAGCCTTTCCCGATTTGGCGCAATTCGCGGTTCGCGTGAAACTAGAGTACGACGAGGGCAAAACCTGGGCTGAAAAATTTCAGAAGTTGCTCGAGTTGCCCAACGCAAAGAACTTAACAGCTTTGGTGATCGGCGCTTGGGATGACGAGGGCGTGTTCGATTCGGGTTCTGAACCTGTGGTTGAAGCGCTGGTGGCGGCTCGAGATCAATTGCCAAACTTAAACGCAATCTTTTTTGGTGACATCACTTACGAGGAATGCGAGGTTTCTTGGATTCATCAATCTGATTTGTCACCAATTTTTAATGCTTACCCGAAACTCGAGTTTTTCGCGGTGCGCAGTGGTGAAGACTTGTCGTTTGGACTTTTGAAAAGCGAGTATTTGAAGCATTTGGTGATTCAAACGGGCGGTTTGGATGTCAGCGTGGTACGTGAAGTTTTAAATGCCGACCTGCCAAACCTCGAGCATCTGGAATTGTACTTGGGCACGGATAATTATGGCGCAAACACCCAAATTGATGATCTTGCGCCGTTATTACGTGGCGAGTTGTTCCCAAAATTAACGTATTTGGGTTTGTGCAACAGTGATTTGTCAGATGTACTTGCGGGAGTTTTGGTTAATGCCCCAATTCTCGAGCGTTTAAAAACCCTGGACTTGTCCTTGGGCACGCTTTCAGATGAGGGGGCAAAAATCTTTACCAGTGCCGAAAAGTTAGGGTCGCTCGAGAAACTCGATATTCATTACCATTTTATAACCGAGGAGGCTCTGGGATTGTTGAAGTCGCATTTGCGAAAACTCAAGATCAAAATTGATGCCAGCGATGCCCAAGACCCCAATGACGAATGGCGCAGCACGCAAACTGGCGAGTGAAGTGCTGGATTTACTGGTTGTTGCCCCGATTGAAAGCCGCCGTGTTCGCGCCTTGCAAAACAGTTTACAGATGCGCGGTTTGCCTCCCGCCCGAGTGCTGTCATGGCTTGAAATTATGAACGGCGAATTGCTCGAGAATCACATGACAAGCGAGACCATCATCAAACTCGATTCTCCTTCTGAAGATTGGGAAACCGATCAAAAGATGCTCGAGCTTGGGTTTCAACTCTCAGACCCAGACCGTGATTATGCTCGAGTGAATCCTGAAAATCTCGAGTTTGAACTTGGGGCGATTTTGTCTTCCAGACAGTGGTATTTGGGATTCTCGAGTGCGCTTGAAAGTGTCAAAACACAACTGGCGGCATTGGGAAAAACAGCCATGAATCATCCAGAGGACATTGCAATTATGTTCGATAAACGCGCCACCCATGCCAAACTCGAGGCTGCTGGAATTCTTGTGCCGCCAGCGTTGCCAGCCATTCATAACTTTGACGAATTGTTTGAACAGATGAAACAACACGGTTGGTCTAAAGTTTTTGTCAAGCTCGCGCACGGTTCTGGGGCGGCGGGCGTGATTGCGCTCGAGACGCACCGTGGTCAGTGGCAAGCGATCAGCACCGTCGAGATGGCAGACAATGGAAAGCTGTACAACACCAAACGCCTCTGGAAGTACCGCAACCTCGAGCAGATCATTTCGTTGGTCAATGCCGTTTGTCGGCAACGGGTGCATGTTGAAAAATGGTTGGCTAAAGCCAATTTTGAAAACAAGAATTTTGATTTGCGGGTGGTGGTGATCGCTGGTGTTGCCAAGCATGTGCTGGTGCGCTCGAGCAACGGCACGATCACCAATTTGCATTTGGGCAATGAACGCGGCAATTGGGATGGCGTGCGCGAACGGTTAGGGGAGAGGTGGACTGAGATTACCAAAACTTGCGAGCAAAGCATGACACTTTTTCCGAACAGTTTGTATGCTGGCGTGGACGTGCTGGTGCAAACCGATTGGCAGCATCATGCGATTCTCGAGCTGAACGCGTTTGGGGATTACCACCGCAATGTTTTGGTAGATGGTTTGGATACTTACTTAAGTCAGTTGCAAGCCTTGGGCGTGATGGCATGATGAACGCAAAAGCTCTGATTGGCACGCATGATGTGCTGTTCATCACGTTTGACAGTTTGCGTTTTGATGTCGCTCAAGCGGCGCTCGAGCGAGGGCTAACACCAAATTTAGCTCGAGTGTTGCCGAGTTTAGGTTGGGAGGCGCGGCACACACCAGGAAATTTTACTTTTGCGGCGCATCAAGCGTTTTTTGCTGGATTTTTACCGACACCAGTTGCGCCAGGTAAACATGCACGGTTGTTCGCGGCAAAATTTGAAGGTTCGCAAAGCACTTCAAATCAGACGTTTGTTTTTGAGGAAGCCTCAGTGCCGCAAGCATTGGCGGCTCGAGGGTATCATACGGTTTGTGTTGGCGGTGTTGGTTTTTTCAACAAGCAAAGCCAGCAAAGTTTAGGTTTAACCAACTTGTTTGAGCATTCGTTTTGGAATCCTGGGTATGGCGTGAAAAGTCAGCGTTCAACCCAAATGCAAGTCTCGAGGTGCGTTAGTGTACTTTCAGAATTTTCCGATACAGACCGTGTTTTTTTGTTTGTGAACATCAGTGCAACCCACAAGCCAACCCGAATTTTTAACGGCGCAAAAGAGGAATCGTTTGAGACTCAACTTTCGGCGTTCAAGTACGCCGATTCGCAACTCGAGCCGTTGTTTGAAAAACTCAAATCTCGAGGTTCTAGTTTGGTGATTTTGTGCGGCGACCACGGCGAGGCGTTTGGTGAAGATGGGTACTTTGGGCATCGGATCAATCATCCTGTTGTGACCACCGTGCCGTATGCTGAATTTATTTTGGAGTCCGAATGATGCTCGAGTCATTAACTCAACTTTTAACGGCTAGCCCGTACCAGTCTTACACCTATGCGTATCCGCACAAGACCGCGTATCGCAGCCTCGAGCCTACAATGGCGTTAAAAGATGTTTGGGCAAATGAGGCTCGAGATGCGCTGTTTTTGTACACTCATATTCCATTTTGTGAAATGCGTTGCGGGTTTTGCAATTTGTTCACCACGGTCAACGCGCCCCAAAGTTTGGAACGGTCTTACTTGCAAACCCTCGAGCGTCAGGCTTTAAGGGTACGTGAGGCACTGGGCGATGCGAAATTTGCGCGTTTTGCGATTGGTGGTGGCACGCCGACGTATCTCGAGCCTGCTGACTTAGAGCGCTTGTTTGTGATTGCTCAGAACATCTACGGAATTGATCTGACAATCACGCCGACATCGGTGGAAACTTCACCAGCCACAGCCAGCGCTGACCGACTCGAGATTCTGAAAAATTATGGAGTTGATCGGGTCAGCATTGGGGTGCAAAGTTTTATTGAATCCGAGGTTCATTCGGTTGGGCGCACGCAACAAAACGCACAAGTGTTTGAAGCGTTCAAAACCATTCGTAACGCTGGCATTCCAATTCTAAACATTGATTTGATTTATGGCTTGGCATTCCAAACCCCCGCATCGTGGCTACAAAGCCTTCAAACCGCGCTCGAGTGGCAACCAGAGGAATTGTTCTTGTATCCCCTCTACGTGCGCCCCTTGACGGGTTTGGGCAACACCAAACGCAGTTGGGACGACGAGCGGCTCGAGTTGTACCGTTTGGGCAGGGATTTTTTGGTGGCAAATGGTTACGAGCAAGTTTCGATGCGAATGTTCTGCCGAAAAACCGCACCACAAAACTCGAGCAGCATCAATTACGATTGCCAAAACGATGGCATGGTTGGGCTGGGTTGCGGGGCGCGTTCGTACAGCCAAAACTTGCATTACTCGAGCGAGTACGCGGTGGGTCAAACGGGGGTGCGCGAGATTTTACACGATTTCGTAAAGCGTCCAGACAGCAGCTTTGATTTTGCCTCGCACGGTTTTAGGCTTGACCGACTCGAGCAGCAACGGCGTTTTACGATTCAAAGTTTGTTGCAAGTTTCAGGGCTTGATCTGCATTTTTACCGCTCGAGATTTGGCTCTGATGTTTTTATGGACTTAGCACAGTTGCTCGAGTTGATGCCGCTCGGTTTTGCGACACGAAACGAGAATGTTTTAAAACTGACCAGCGCTGGTTTGGAGCGTTCCGATGCGATAGGACCGTGGTTGTATTCGAGTCACGCCCAACATTTGATGCAGGGTTACGAACTCAGATGAAACTCTCGATCTTGTACCGAGGATCACTCTCGAGTTGCAATTACGCCTGTCATTACTGTCCGTTTGCCAAACACCAGGAATCATTAGCCGAACATGACCGCGACGCTCGAGCGTTAGAACGATTTATTGACTGGGTTGCAGCGCAACCCAACCTCGAGATCAGCGTATTTTTTACGCCTTACGGTGAGGCGTTGGTCCGAAAACGCTATCAGGATGCAATGGTGGTTTTAAGTCAACTCGAGCATGTTGAAAAAGTGGTGATTCAAACCAATTTGTCTGGCAGTTTGACATGGCTTAAACGCGTAAATATTTCCAAAATCGCCTTGTGGTGCACGTACCATCCAACTCAGGTTTCTCGAGCAAAATTCTTGAAACGTTGTGCCCAATTGATTGATCGTGGCGTGAGGTTCAGCGTTGGTGGCGTTGCCATACTCGAGCAACTTGACGAACTCGAGCAACTGCGTTCTAAATTACCCAAAAGCGTGTACTTGTGGTTGAACGCCTTTGACCGTCGAGGTCGGAATTATTACACGCAATCCAACCTCGAACGACTGACAGCAATTGATCCGTTATTTGAACTGAACACCAAACGTTACCGCTCCAAAGGGCAAGCCTGTCAAACTGGCGAAACGATCATCACCGTTGACGAGCACGGCACAACGCGGCGATGTCACTTTATTGATGAGGTACTTGGGAATTTGTACAATCCTGATTTTTTAAAAACGCTGAAAGCTCGAGCGTGTACCCGAGCTTTTTGTGATTGCCACATTGGTTATGTTCACATGCCCAAATTGGGTTTATATGATGTGTTTGAAGCTGGAATTCTCGAGCGAATTCCAGCGGTGTGGAATTAATTTAGATTGAACGGTAATGTCTGGTAGGTTTGCTTTTTGCACGACGTGATTCGTTTTGTTCTGATTCAAATTCTTGTTCTAAACTGAGCGTATCAATCCAGTCGCTTAAGGTTTTAACACCTTGTTCAACCGCTTGAATTGGAGATTTGCAATTTGTGCCCTCTAAAAATCGTTTGGTGGCTCGAGTCAGGTACGCTGTTTTTTTCATGAACTCTCCTTTGTGAGGCACAGCATCTCAGCCCTTCTCGAGGTTATCGCTCGAGATTGGGTGCTGTTTTTCAATACGTGATTTTTTTTAAAAAGTTCCGACGGTTAAGTTTCTCTGATTGGGGTGTAATCGTCAGGGTTGTCAAAACCTGCAATCCAAGCTGCGGCTTGCCTGCACGTTTTCATGCTTGGTGGCACGCGCAACACGTAATTTCGGTCTGTGCTGGGACAGATCACCCAAATTGCTACCAGCGCTTCGTCATCCTCGAGATTAACCTGCAAAAGTTTACGCACCCCGCCAGTATCACGGTCTTGGTCGAGCACTTCGGCGTTGACTTCGAGCAAGAATTTTTCATGGCTCATGCGCTCGAGCATCACGCGGCGAAGTTCGGTGTTGGGGGTTGCCAACACTTCTTGGGCGGTGATGGCTTCTGGGGCAAACACGATGCGGCTTTCAACTTGCACGCCGCGCCAACGCAAAGGGATGCGGGGGTCAGGCAGAATTTGACTGCCTGCATTAACCAAACCAGAATCAGCCAAGTCAAGCCATGAACTGATGCGCAAATTGGCTGGTAAACGTGTGATGCGTTCGCAGCCAGAAATATCGAGTTGCGCGATGTTGGAAAGCCATGCGGGCAACTCGAGCAGACGATTGCAGCCTTTGGCAATCAAATGCCCAACTTCAATTGAACCTCGAGTTGGAAAACGCGTGAGTTTACTGCAACCCGAAATGTCTAGAAAGTAGACGTCGATGCCTTCTGGTAGTGCTGTCATTGCAGTGCAATCGTTTAAGAGTAACGATCCTGCTTTAAAATTTTCGGGCAGCGATTTGAGGTTGGTGCAGCCCGAGAAATCGGCGCGGTATTTGATTTTGATTTGCCCAGACATGTTCGCAATATGTAGGTCACGGGCGATCAAATCATTGCACTCGAGCATTTCAGGCAGCTCGAGTAAATTGCTGCAATTGCTGATGTTCAGGCTGGTGCAGTGCAAGGTTTTTGGTAATTTTAGTATATTGTCATTGTTGCTCAAATCCAGTGCGCCAATCACTCTCATCTGGTCTGGAGCAATTTGGGCTTCGATCAGTTTTTTGGCGTCTTGGGCGGAATATGTTTGTAAGTTCACTTCAGGTCGCTCGAGCAGAGCGGGCATTAATCCCTCACCTGGACAATCGCGGCTGGGCTGTATTCGCGCTGCATCCAGACGCGGTAAATGCCTTTGGGCAATTCGATGGGTTTATGTTCTTCATGAACCAATGTGGCAATGCTGGCGCTGACTTCAAGGAAAGTCTCGAGCTTGAAATCAAACAGTTGCGCCGCCCCGATTTCTTGAACGCGGTGGCTGTGCCCGGTGATTTCGCCCCTGGCGAGGATGGTGCCGCTGCGTTTTTTGGCTTGGGCGGGAAGGCTTGGAACGCGGGCAATCAGTACGTCTCCGTGGCGATAAAGCATGTCATCTTCCTTTCAGGCGGTGGTGCAAATTGGTTTCGAGGGCTAAGCTCTCGAGCAATATTATGTTACCAACAAAATAAACCAAAGTCAATTATGATCGAACCAAGTTTTGCTCGAGCGAATGTTCAAACGCCACAATCAAACTCTTGTCCAAGGTTTTCCCAGCCTGACGCTGCAACTCGAGCATGGCTTCCTCATGCGACCAGGCAGCCTTGTAGGGGCGCTCGGAGGTCAGGGCATCGTAAACATCGACCACGGCAAACAACCGCGCCAAAAATGGGATTTCATCGCCAACTCGAGCTTCGGGATAACCCGTGCCATTAAGGCGTTCCTGGTGGTATAGCACAATCTCGAGGGTTTCTATCGGTAAAAAGTTAAGGTCTTTGAGGATGTCAAAACCGCGTTCTGGGTGCTCCCAAATGACCGCCCACTCTTCTGGGGTTAGTTTTCCCTGCTTTAATAAAATACTATCGGGGACGGCAATTTTACCAATGTCATGAAGGTAAGCGCCCCATGCCAGAGCTTGCATTTGTGTTTGATTTAAACCAAGTACCTGTCCCAACTCTAAGGAGAGTTCCATGACACGGTCGGTATGACCTTTGGTTTCAAAATCGCGCAACTCGAGGGCACGCCCCAAGGTTCTGAAGCTGGCTTCGCGGGTGTGCATGATCTCATTCAAATATTCGGCGCGTTCAATCGCCCGTGAAATCCGTCCGACCAGAAATTCTAGGACCTCACCAAAGTGTTCAGGTAACACTCGAGGTGTATCAAAACTGACCCCGCCAACAAAGCCGTGCACAATAGAGTTTAGGTACACAGGTGCAAGCACAATTGTGCATAAATTCAGTGCGGCAAATTGGGGTAAGAGATAAGAGCTGTTTAAGTAATCATGAACAATGATTGAACGTCCTTGAGCGATGACAGTTTGAAACAAAGTTGTTTCTGAACTCAGTTTAAATGACTCAAAAGCCTTGATAAATTCAGGTGATGTTTCACCAAGTTGAGCCAATATTGAAAACCCTGGATTTTGATACTGCAAATATCCAACCGAGTCTAAACCACTCAACTCAAGCAAGGTTTGCAAACCCCGTTTGGCAATCTCCGTGGGGTCATCAAGGCGTTCTAAATCGCTCGAGAGTTGCGCCAGTTGAGCAAAAGCGCTGGCGCGTTCGCGGACAACTTCAAGCGCTACAATACGAGAGCGAGCAATCGAAAGACTCTCACTCATGGCTTTTAAACGGTCGATGTCGCTGTTGGTGAACTGATAATTGTCTGACATCGTGTCGGCGGTAATCGCGCCAATCACACGGCTTGAGCCGTCAGGCATGGTTTCATGTAGGGGAATTCCAACATACAAACCAGATTTGATGTCGCGGCGTACCGTCACAGCCTGTTCGCGTACCTCAGGGTCATTTAAGCTGGCGAGTCGAACTTGATCGGTGTCAATTACTCCCCAAGTCAAACCGCGACCCCGTGGCATGGTCAAACCAATAAATTTTTCGGCGTTCTCACCCGCCGCCGCGATCACCTCGAGCAGATCACGGTCAGGATGGTACAAGATCACGCTGGCAGTGGTGCAATGCGTGGTTTGCAGTGCAAATTCCACCACCGATTGGTACAACTCGGTTTGGTTGGTTGCTTCACGCATGGCACGGTTTGCACCTGCCAGTGCCTCCAAGGCAATTCGTTCGCGTCCACGCTCGAGTTGCGTGCCTATGGCGGCAGCAATTTGGGGCAGAATCGGTTGAAGGTCGATTGTAGGCATTTGGCGGTACGCCAAGGTCAGTGAACCCATCAAGCGCGTGCCACTGCGTTGCCCTACTCCGACTACATAGCGAAATCCAGCCTCGACCATTGGTTGAGTCAGTTTGTTGGATGGAGATGTTAAAAGGTCAAGACTTGTCGTTTTATCGTGCAGCCAAGCAGTTTCGATTTCCGGTTGGAAAATGATAAATTCGGGTGTATCATACGAACCTCGAGAGGCAACCAGTCGGTAACCATCGCTTTGTTTGTCTCGTAACACCACCAAATCTGCGCTGTGTTCACCGGTCAAAGCCGTTAAGACCACCGAATACATTTTTTCGAGCGAATCTGCGTCGGTTAGCGATTGTAAAATGTCTGCCAAAAGCACATGCCGAGCATCTCGAGCCTCCGTTTCGCTAACATCATGAATGCTCACAACCAAGCCCTCAAGATAGTTGGCAATCACGGCGGCTGTTAATTTCTGATCTTTGGGAATACTTTCCCGCAGGACAGCTTTGGCAACGAACTCGGCACGAAAGCGCTTGTGATTGGGTTTTTGATACCAAGCTCGACCACGTAAAACTTGTCCGCGCAGCAAGGATTCAAGTGATTGACGAACTTCGCTTGAAGGTATTTGCCGACCTGTTAAGAATCTAATCCCACGACCGAGTGCCTCTTGGCTCGAGACTTCAAACAATGATTCACTGGCAGGATTCATGGCAACAATTTGAAACTTGGCATCCAAGATCAACGTGGCTTCGTTGAGTGTTTCAAATAGGACGTTGGACCACAACTCTGAACGCATACTGTTCTCAGTTTAACGATAAACCCTTGTCTTGATCGTGCAAAAACCTCAGAGCAATGTTTGGCGCTGTGGTACTCCGTACAACTTTAAATTCCTGGCGCAAAACCTTTCACAGTCTCGAGCATTCCCAAATGCGTGAAATCCATAAACAAAGGCGTGATTGAAACAAAACCAGCCTCGAGCGCCGAAAAATCTGAATCGGGTTCGGTATCGCCCGTTGGCTTGCCCGCAATCCAGTAATATGCCCGTCCGTCGGGGTCAACCCGCTCGAGCAACGAATCTTCGTAATGATGTGTGCCTTGAAGTGTCACGCGCACCCCTTGAGGTTTGCCTGTCGGAAAGTTGACGTTCAAGACCGTTTTGGCGGGCAAACCACGGTTTAGAACCTCGAGTGCCAGTTTCGGTGCGTAAGCTGCCCCTTCGGAAAAATCCATCTCGTCGGAAAATTGCAAGCTAAAAGCAATGCTCGGAATGCCCAAGTGCGTCCCCTCGAGTGCCGCCGCGAACGTACCAGAGTGGGTTAAGTCGTTGCCCAAATTTGGACCGTGGTTGATGCCGCTGACCACCAAATCCGGACGCCCAAGCTTGTGCACACCCAAGACCACGCAATCGGCTGGAGTACCGTCCACGCGGTAGGCTGTGACCCCTTCAAGACCTGGCACGTTGGTTTTGCGGAAACGTAGGGGACGGCGCACCGTAATGCCGTGACCCACCGCCGATTGTTCGACATCGGGCGCGACTACGACAATTTCGGCAATGCCCTGCATGGCTTTGGCGAGCGCTCGGATTCCTGGGGCGTAAATGCCATCGTCGTTTGAGATTAAAATTTTCGGCATCAGGTCAGGATTGTACTCCGAAATTCACGGTAGGCTAAAGCCGATGAACGACTGGCAGCAACTCGAGGATGAAAACAACCTCGAGTACCACCGCGCAATCCTCGAAGGTTATTTGGTGTTTTTGCGCCAAGAGCCTTTTGAAGATTCTTATGCCGCACGCAAGCAACAAAAAAAGAAACACAAAGACGCTGGAAGCTGGTTTATTCACATCCTGATGCCGCCCGATGAGCGCCAAAAGCATTACCTGGCAGGACCAGGCTTTCAGTACGGCACCGATTTACAAACCGCCAAAAGTGTCGCCCTCGAGTTGGTCAGACGAGGACGGGGGCTGCTAATGCGCGATGCGACCCGCGAACCTCGAGCGCCCAGCAAAAATCATAAGAAACGTAAATCATGACGTGTTAATCTCAATAACATGATCGAGATTGACAACCAAACCTATCCCAGCGAAGTTCGGCAAAGCCAACCTGTTCAACTCGAGACGCAAGAGATTCCGGCAGGCTCGAGCGAGTTTCCTGGCTTGAGTGAAGAAATTCCGAGCAGACGCAAAATCATTGCCGGTGCGGTGATCGAAACGGACATCGGTTTACGGGATTTGGATACCCTGAAAGCCGAAGCCGTGTCTGGTTTGGGACTCCACCTCAACGAGGGTGAAACCTACGATGGTAACCTCTCCGACCCAGCAGGTTCGGGCGCACCACTCGAGCGAAATGATGACAGCAAGATTATCCTGCTCGAAGAAGACCATGCCTTGCAAGCTGGCGAAATTGATGCCGCCCGCGAAATGCTGCTCGAGATGAAAAACCTTTACCCCAACGCTCGCGTTTTACGTTTTGTGCGGTATCCGATCAGTAAACGCATTGTCTTGCTGTTCACTGACGGCAGCGACACGCTGAGTTTGCAACGCTCGTACTGAAAATGCGGCAATAAGATTATGGGACTGCAGGCATGTCCCTACGGAGATTCATGAGCCAAGCAGTCCGTTATTTACGCCCCAACGAATTCAAATACCCTGACACCCTGAAGCGCCTGTACCCAAGCGGCTCTGCATTGCTGTATCTCGAGGTTGGTTTTGGTGATGGCAGGTTCTGGGCGGAGCATCACAAACACGAGTCAGACGTGAATTACTTGGGTGTCGAGGTTTCTGGCGTCAGTGTGCAAAAAGCCCTCTCGAGGTACCGCTCCAAAACCGTGCAAAATGCGATTGTGGTTCGGACCCAAGCCGAATTTATGGTGCGCAACGTGCTGCGCGAAAACAGTCTGTCTCGGGTGTACGTCAATTTTCCCGACCCTTGGCCCAAAGCCCGTCATGAGGACGCCCGGTTTTTGCGTCCACAGGTTTTTGAACTCTTATCCACAAGGCTTGTGGATAACAGCGAGATTTGGTTGACCACCGACCATCCTGGCTATTTTGAGTTCGCGCTGATGAGTGCTGACAGCACAGGTTTGTTCGAGATTTCCAAACCCGCCCCGCCCGCCGCCGCGCTGCAAACCAAGTACGCCATGAAATGGCAGGGCATGAAACTCGAGATTTTTCATGCCAGATTTCAAAAACGCGGTGTCAGTCAACAATCTTTTTTGCCTTTAATGATCGGAGAAACCATGCCTCACAGTCAATTGCGCGGTGAAATCCCAGCACCGCCAGCCGAAAAAATCGTTTTTAAAGGCTCAAACTACACCGTGATCGTGCTCGAGGGTTTTGCACACAACTCAAAACTGGCGCTGTTAACCCGCATCGAGGAGATTGATTTTACCCAAGAAATTTTGGTCACGGTTGCCAAACACGACGATGGTAGAGTCGTGGCTGGACTCGAGAGTTTTGGTGCGCCCTTAATTACGCCTGGGGTCAAAGCGGCGGTGGGCGTGGTGACGGACTGGCTCGAAAAACAAGGTTTGACGGTTCTGCAACGCTCGTATTGAGTTAAGCAGGAACTTTTGAGACAGACTCGAGCGTGGGATAAATTGGGACATATTTTCTGTAAATAACAAAATTTAAGAATAGGATTTATGCTTCAATGTAACTTTTGCCCTCAAGGTACACTGTTTGCCTACTTCGCATCACACCATCCCAAACGCCCGAAACGAATCACGTCCCTTAACCCACACCCCACCAGCCGAGGTCGCCATGCGCAACGATCAACTGCCACTCTTTGAACTCCCAGAATTCCAAACTCTCAAACCACTTCATCCCCTCGAGCGACAAAAAGTCACTACCCGCCTAGACTTAACTGACGGCTTGCGAATTGCCGCCCAAGACTTGATCAACCGCATTCCAGACTTGCAACACATCAAACTCGATCGAGTCCACTTTGCTGTGTTCTTCACCCGCAAAGCCAGCCGCACCTTAACGTATGCGCGTTGTTACCCGCTGACCCGCGAAATCAAAACCAAGGGACGACGCAGCTTCAAACTCACCAAAGTCCTGACAAGCACCAATCTCGAGGCACGATACTTGCTGGCATTCGCCTGGGAACGCTACTGGGAAATGACCCCCAGAGATCGTCTTGAGACTCTGGTGCACGAGCTTTATCATATCGGACCAAAATTTGACGGCGAAGCTCGAGCCTTTGCGACGGGCGGATGGCACGGTCAAGGTCGGGTTTGGTTTGACACGATCATTCACAATCTCTGCGAAAAATACTGCCCGCACGGTCTGGAATTCAAACACGAGGTTTTGGGATTGAAACTCGACCCAGAACTCGAGGTTCAATTCGACAAATTGCGCTTGCCACGCTGGGAATTGACGGCGAACAAGTAATCTGCTCGAAATTGAGGGCAAGCTCGAGAAATAAACAAAACCATTTCAACCCTTGAACCTTGTAGTAGTGCGTTCAGCTTATTATGGTGGGCATCTTGACCTGCAAAATTCATAATGTGTACTGCAACAAAATTTTACCCATCAAATTAAGGCAGACGGTCTAGTAGGGTGCGCCGTGCGCACCAAGAGCACGTTTCAGACGGTGCGCACGGCGCACCCTACCCAATCTGAGGATAACGAAGCTCGAGAAGAAATATTGGTCTCGAGTTTTATGATTGCCTCAACGTATTCAAGCCTTAAACCAAATTGCTAATGAAGTGATGCCAGCCGCTCGAGGCTTCAGGCAGTGCATCGCGTTCTTCTTCGGGTTGCATGATGCCCTTGAGGTTGTAGACCACTGGGGTCATCGCGCCGGCGGGTACAATATTCAGGTTCATGCCCATTGGATTGACTTTGATGGTCACGCTCTTGCGGTACGCCAGGTTGCTGACCACTTTGGCATTGCCCAAATCCACGCCCAGCGCATCAACGTTGGGTGATTTGTACGACAGGTGATAAACCGTAACTTGGGCTTTGTTCTTGTTGCGGTTTGGGGTTGGGTCTTTGAAAACCTCGAGTGCACGGTCCGCAGCCATGTTGACGGCAGCAACGGTGGTGTAGGTGTTGGCTTTGACCACAAAACCAGGAACGCTGAACAAAACGGCTTTCCTGTCGTTGTGAACGGTAACAGTTACGTCGTACTTGCCTGCCGGAACATCGCCGTAAGGGGTGACGCCCGTGTAGGGTGCACCGTCAACGGTTTTGATTTCCATGCCTTTAGAATCTTTCAGGAAAACGTCAACGGCTGGCGCATCGCTGATCGCATGAACCACGCGAACATAACCGCTGCGAGCCATCATTGTTTGTGCTGAAGTGATCGAAAGGGCTGCCAAACCGAGTGCGCCAATAAGAAATACTTTCTTCATAAAATCCTCCGAAACTTTTGAGTGTTGTGAACCCGCCACTCTGAAAATAGATATGAATCGAAAATGACCTTTGGATGTTCGTTCGGTCTTTCCAGTTCACATGACATACACCCTCAACGCCTTGGAATAGACTTAAGGTCATGAAGCTCGAGTTGCTGCATTCAGATTTACTGGCTTGGTTTGACGCCCACCAACGCGATCTGCCTTGGCGCAAGACCAAAGACCCGTACCAAATTTTGCTGTCCGAGGTGTTGTTGCAACAAACCCAGGTTTCTCGAGGGTTGGTGTTCTTCGATCGCTTTCTGAGGGCGTTCCCAACCATTGAGGATTTGGCATCAGCGCCGCTTGAGGCGGTCTTAAAAGCTTGGGAGGGCGCTGGCTATTACGCTCGGGCGCGAAATTTGCACAAAGCAGCGCAGGTCATCGCGGTAAATGGAATGCCCTTAACGTTGGAAGGTTTGCTCGAGTTGCCAGGGGTTGGGCGTTACACGGCTGGCGCGGTTGCCAGCATTGCCTTTGGTTTGGCAGTGCCAGTGGTGGACGGCAACGTGCGGCGCGTCTTGGCGCGTTGGTTGTGCGAGGCGACACCCACCGACGATTGGCTCTGGGCGTACACTGACGGCTTCCTCGAGAAAACCCGTCCTGGCGACTGGAATCAGGCGATCATGGAACTAGGCGCAACGGTCTGCACGCCCAAAAGCCCGTCTTGTGGCAGTTGCCCAGTCTCGAGTCAGTGTTGTGCATTTTTGCAGGGACGGGTTGCCAGTATTCCAGCCCCCAAAATCCGTACCGTCGTCAAAGAAATCAAAGCGGTTGCCTTGGTGATTGGCAACAACGGACGTTATCTGCTCGAGCAACGCCCGAAAAAAGGTCTGTTGGGTGGTTTGCACGGTTTTCCACTGCTCGAGATTGCATCAGATCGGCAACAAACACTGCAAGAATTGCTCGAGCGCTACAAGATTAAAACCTCAGCTCGCTTTGTTGGAGTTGTGCAGCACACCATGACACACCGTCAATTTCAGATTCAAGTTTTTGAAGTGCCATCAACACTCGATCTTCTCGAGCAACCTTCAAGTCTTGCGCTCTCAAGATTGGATCAGAAAATCCTGGGACTGCTCGAGCAAAGTGAGGCACAAGAAGTATTGCTGCTCGAACATCAACCTTTGTTTTCCTGATTTGAAATAACATGTTCAGGACAAGCTTCGAGCGATTTTCTTGCGGCGTCAATTGCCGTCATACGGTCATGTGACGCCCAAATGACGCCCCCTTTATATATTGACATCAATCAAACCGCCTCGAGCGAATCTCGAGAGACTGCGAGGACACCATGCTCTCAAGTGCCGAATACCAAGTGAATCACACACGCGCCATCTGGGGATCAATGATGAACCAATTTGTTGGCACACTCGACCTGACAGGCGCAGAGATTGAATACGCTGGACACCGCATGAATGTCACCACGGGCAAGCTCGGACATTTTGACCCGAACACCCGCGAGGTGCGCGGCAGGTTAAGTGTCAGCAGCGCAATCCGCCCTAACGTTTGGACCTCTAACATTCGCATCCGTTGGCAAAATCACGAATTTGAAGTGATGATGATGTCCGTTCAGGACATGAACGATTCTGGCGAGATGAAACTCAAATTTATTGCCCGTTGGATTCCACCTGTACTTGCTTAAACCCGCTCTTGCCCAAAATTGATCCCTTCTTCGCGCTTGGTGTTGACCGAGTGCGTTCCCCCAGCAACGCCGGGACCTCCCGCTCGGCGTTGCCTTTTATATGGTTGCAACGTTTTTGTGTTTACAAAGTGCGGTAGACTCGAGCGTCAATCTTTATCCGAGGTGAACGCATGTATTCAGCCAACGACAACCGTTATGACACCATGAAATACAATCACTCTGGACGCAGCGGCTTAAAACTGCCTGCGATTTCGCTTGGGCTTTGGCACAACTTCGGCGGGGTGGACAAACTCGAGAACGGGCGTGCCATTTTGCGCAAAGCCTTCGATTTGGGCGTCACACATTTTGACCTGGCGAACAATTACGGACCGCCCCCGGGCAGTGCAGAAAGTAATTTTGGCGTGTTGCTCGAATCCGATTTTAGACCCTACCGCGACGAACTGATCATCTCGAGCAAAGCCGGTTATCACATGTGGGCGGGACCTTACGGCGAATGGGGTTCGCGCAAGTACTTGGTTTCGAGCTTGGATCAAAGCCTAAAACGCATGAAACTCGAGTACGTCGATATTTTCTACCATCATCGTCCAGACCCAAACACGCCGCTCGAGGAAACCATGCAGGCGCTCGACTTTATCGTGCGCAGCGGACGGGCGTTGTACGTTGGCATCTCAAATTACAGTGCCGCCCAAACGCGTGAAGCCTCCAAAATTTTGCGCTCGCTCGGCACACCGTGTCTGATTCATCAACCCGTCTTTAACATGTTCAATCGCTGGGTCGAAGACGATGGTCTGCTTGAGGTGCTCCGCCAGGAAGGTATTGGCTGCATTCCGTTCTCGCCCTTAGCGCAAGGCATGCTGACCGACAAATACCTGGCGGGCATTCCGAGCGATTCTCGAGCGGCAACCGCCACAGGTTTTTTAAGACCCGAGCAAATCTCGAGCGATAAAGTCGAAAAAGCACGGCGTTTGCAAGAACTCGCGCAAGCACGTGGTCAAACGCTGGCGCAAATGGCACTCGCCTGGGTGTTGCGTCACCCTGAAGTCACCAGCGCCCTAATTGGCGCAAGTCGCCCAGAGCAAGTCGAAGACGCGGTTGGTTTGCTCGAGAAACCAAATTTTGCCAGCGATGAATTGCAATTGATTGAAGGTATTTTGGCAAATTGAAGGCAATTTGAACCTCGAGCTTGGTTTGTGCGTACCTTCTGATTGAAAGCTTAAAAAACCTTTTGGAGGAACACGCATGAAAAAATTGATGATTGGCTTGGCAGGACTTCTGGCAGTTTCGATGGTGGCATTTGCCCAAACCACCAAGACAGACACAATGGTTAAAAGCTCGAGTTACCTGGATTACGTTGCCAAAGAGTTTCAAGCCAATACGACCAGCAAACGCGTCTTGTTTTTTGCGGCTGCCTGGTGTCCAACCTGCCGTGGTGCAGACGCAGAATTTAAAGCCAAACTCAGTGAGATTCCCAAAGATGTAGTGATTTACAAAACCGATTACGATTCCGAAACCGCGTTAAAGCAAAAGTACGGCATCACGCGGCAACATACGTTCGTTTACGTGAATGCCAAAGCCGAAGTCATCAAAAAATGGTCTGGTGGTGCAATTTCGGAAATCATTGCCAACACCAAAAACGCCAAGTAAATGCTTGTCAACCCTGAACAGCCAATGCTGGTCGTTCAGGGTTTTTGGATTCTCGAGGAACTTATTATGTTGGTGACAATTTTTTTTGCGTTTTTATCAGGTGTAGTCACGGTTGCCTCACCGTGCGTGCTGCCAGTTTTGCCGTTTTTGCTTTCTGGCACAATCGGCGGCAAATCGCGTCCTTATGGCATTATCCTTGGCTTCATCGCCTCATTTTCAGCCTTCACCTTGGCACTCTCGAGTTTGGTAAGCGCTCTGGGCATCTCGAGCGATACACTGCGCTGGTTTTCGGTAGCGATGCTGTTCGGGTTTGGCTTAACTTTGCTGATTCCGGCTTTGCACACGGCTTTCGAGCGTTTCAGTTCGCAGTCGGTCAGCGGTGTCAAGCAAGCTCGAGGGGATGGTTTTCTGGGCGGTATTGCGGTGGGCGCGACGCTGGGGATTTTATGGTCGCCCTGCGTTGGTCCGATCATGTCAAGCGTGATTACTTTGGCGCTCAGTGGCAATGTTAACTCGCAAGCGGTGTTTGTTACGCTAGCATTTTCGATTGGCACGGCAATTCCAATGTTGCTAGTGATGCTGGGCGGGCGCAGTTTCTTAAACCGTATGCCGTGGTTGTTGCAGAATCTGGCGCAGATTCAACGCGGGTTTGGTGTGGTGCTGGTGGTGTTTGCGTTGGGAATTGGTTTTAATTTTGATCGCAAGTTGCAAAGCTGGTTTTTGGATACTTTTCCAACCTACAGTGACATCCTGACAGGTTTTGAAAACAACGTGCCGCTTGACCCAGCCTTAAAAGGCAAGTAAAACTTTTGGTGTTCTCGAGTATTTCAATTCATGTGGGCTGTGATCCAAACTCGAGACACACAAGATATTGATTTTTGTAGCCGTATATCACTACATGTCGCACATTACTTAAATGAGAGAAATCTCATCCAATTCGTTCCTCACGCAAAAATCAAGAATTGCGTTAGAATGAAGCTGTGACCGCCCCAAACTTTCAACCTCCCATGCCTCAACCTTCAATCTCGATTACCGGATCAAGCCAGATTCCCCGACTGGTGGCTCGAGGTTTGTACAAACGTTATGGCAAGCGTGAGGTCGTGCAGGGCGTCGATTTGGAGCTTAAACGCGGCGAGATTGTGGCGCTTTTTGGACCGAACGGCGCGGGTAAAACCACCACATTTTACATGATGGTCGGTTTTGTTAAACCCAATGCTGGCACGATTCATCTTTCAAACACCGAAATCACGCGTTTGCCGATGCACGAACGCGCCCGCATGGGTTTGGGTTACTTGCCGCAAGAAGCCAGCGCTTTTAGACGCATGACCGCCAAAGACAACTTGCTGGCAATTCTCGAGTTTCAACCACTTTCAGAATCTGGGCGGCAACAAAAAGCTGCCGAATTACTCGAGGAATTTAGCCTCTCACATCTTGCCAACAAACAGGCATTTACGCTGTCTGGCGGCGAACGTCGCCGGCTCGAGATTGCCAGAAGTTTAACCACCAACCCAGATTTTATTCTGCTCGACGAACCGTTTACCGGCGTTGACCCAAAAAGTGTGCGCGAAATTCAGCGCCTTATTCGTGACTTGCGCGAACGGCGCGGGTTGGGCGTGTTCATTACCGATCATGCGGTGCGCGAAACCGTGGCGTTAACTGACCGCGTTTATTTGATGTATGACGGTAAAGTGGTCTTTCAGGGTACGCCAGAAGCCTTCAGCAAAGATTCTGGTGCCAGAGATTATTACTTGGGTGATGAGTTTGAGCTGTAAGTATTTTTGACTGATTTTTTGAAAGGATGAATTGTGTTCTGGATTTTGGTGCTCTTAAGCGTTGCTTTTTTAGGCGGTCTAATCGCCTATTTGGGTGATGTTGTCGGGCGCAAAGTCGGACGCAAACACATGCGCCTGTTCGGTTTACGCCCCAAAACCACGGGTTTGGTCGTGGCGGTGGGTTCGGGCGTGCTTGTCGCTTTGGTTACCGTTGGTGCGGTGGGTTTGTTGGCGCAGAGTACCGTGAACAATGCTTTTCGCGCCAACGAAATCAATCAAGAGTATCAAACCGCCAAACTTAAACTGGCTTCAGTCGAACAAGAATATTCGGTCAGCCGCGAAGACTTAATTAAAGCCAAAGCTGCCCAAAAACGCTTGGAACAAGACCTGCTCTTGGGCAAAGCCGAACTGCTTTCAGGTCGCGCTGAACTGGCTCGCAAAGATTCGGAATTGGCGGCACAAGTGAATTTGATCACCACATTCACCGCGAAAGCCAAAACGCTCGAGGCTGAACGTCTCAACCTTGGACAGCAAATCAAAGACAAGACCAAATTGCTGAACAGCAAAAACGCCGAACTCGAGCAACGCAATGCCCAAATCACCGCTTTGGGGCGCGAAACGAATAGCAAAATCAAAAACTTGGATATTGAAATTAAAGCCTTAAACAAACAACGCAATCAATTGCGCGATAGCCTGAGCAAGCTCGATGTCAGACGATCTGCGCTCGAGAACACGATTACGGGTTTGCGCAACGACAAAATAGACCTCGAGAAACGCTACGCCAGCGCCAAAGCCCAACTCGAGCCGCAAAAGGCACGGCTTGCGAAGCTCGAGAATGACGTGCGCACGCTGGCGACGCAACGTGAAACGCTGAATACCGACGTGACCGAGCTGACCCAGCAACGCTTAGAATTGCAGCAAAGCCTTGCCACACTCGAGACCCAAAACAACGATTTGCAAACCCAACTGGGTGACGCCAAACGCAGTTTGCAACAAACCCAAGAGGCACTGATTCAGGCGACCAGCGGTAATTTCTTGTACCGTCAAGGCGAACTGATTTTGCAAATCGTGATTCCAAACGGCTCGGCGGACGAAACCCGAACCCGAATGCAAAACCTTTTAAAATCTGCTTCGCAAATTGCCGAGGGTCGCGGCGGCACCAAAGGACGTTCGGTTAACCTCAAACCCAACGCCGACCTCGAGACGTTCGTGCAGCAAGCCATCAAAACCAATGCCCCAGATTTGATTTTGGTCCGATCGAGCAAAAACTTGCCGCGCGTCAGCGAACCGCAAATTCCAGTGACGCTCGAAGTTCGACCAAACACGGTCTTGTTCAGCACTGGTCAACCCATCAAGTCCAGGGAAATCGCGGTTGGTTCAGGCGATAAACGCCCAGTCTTATCGATGAAGACCACCTTGGAAAACCTCAACCGCGAAGTCAGCAACGAATTGCGCTCTCGTGGTGTGCCGCTCGAGAATATTCCAACCGATATTGTAACCGATGCCGATATTTCTGATTTTGTTGAACGCCTGAAAAAACTCGAGGGCAACACCTCGGTTGGTATTGCCGCCAGTCAAGACGTGCTGCCGAGCGGTCCGATGAAGTTTTACCTGATGGTCTTGCGGTGATCTAACACTCGAGTTTGTGATTTCGCAAAGCTCAAGCCAGCGCCCAGCAAGGCAATCAATGCCAGAATTGCAAAAGTTTTACGCAGCACCAACACAAACGCCTCTTTCTGCGCCTGAGCCAAGTCATCAGTCACGCGCTCAAGTTTTTGGCGCATGACCCAGACGTAACTTTGTGCGGCTTTAAACGTGCTGGCAAAAATCGTTTTGATGGTCTTCGGGGCATTGTTGGCAAGCTCAAATTGCGCCCTGTCAATCAAGGTTTGCACGGCTGCGTTTCCTGCGGCTTTTTCGTTGACGGTTAACGCAATCAAAGCACCCTGCAAGGCAACATCGACGGCTCGATTTTTAATTTTGCTGGCGGCAGCGTCAAATGCTGGCAAGGCTTCGTTTAAGGCATTGTCAATCACTCGCTGGCTGATCGTGCCTTCAAGTTCACCGACCTCGAGTGCGGACAACGTCAGCTTCACGACCTCGAGTGCCGCCAAAACAGCGCTTTTGATTTCGTTTTGCTGCAAGTTCTCAAGAACGGTTTTGGCTTTTTGAAGACTGGCGGCTCGAGTCTCAACTGTGGCAATGTCGCTTAAATTCAGTTTGGTGATCCAGGCGGTGATGTCGCTTGGCATCTTCGAATTTTCGAGCAGGGCGAGCACTTGGGTCATGTCACCAGAATTGATGGCTTGTTCAATAAGCTTGTATTGCGCCGCGTATTTTGTTTTGATTGAGCTGCGAAACCCACCGTTTTGCAGGTAGACTTTGAGCAATTCGGGCGATTTGAGGGATGTTGTTGCTGTGGATTCTTGAGCCGCAATTGCACTCGAGCTTGTGCCTGATTTATTTTCTGGCGGCTTAATCACTGTGCAATCTGGGCACAAGGTTTTGATCGCCGTTTGATCATCATTTTGAATCGCTCGAGTCAACAAGGTGCGGCGCGTCAAAAATCCAGCTCGAATCTGGCTTGCCTGCTTGAGCAATTGCTTGATCGCCACTTGCGTTCGAGACTCTTGAACGGTAACGGGTGCGGTAAAATCTGTCGGTAAATTGTTTTTTGCGATCCCCAATGCCTTTAATTGCTTGACGGCTTGCGGGTCCGATTTTAAAAAGGCGGCAATGATTATGGCTAAATTAGATATTGGCTGCCTGGTTGTCGGACGGCCCGATAATTTAGAAGGAATTTTTTCCGAGCGTGACCTGATGAAGCGCGACATGGAT
>JANMUC010000697.1:0-7107 GCA_031391225.1 Deinococcales bacterium | reverse complement strand
GCAACCACTTCGAGCGCCTCGGCTCGGGTTAATCCTCCCAGCATGAATTCACGGATGCGCTCGAGTCCGAGAAATGCGGCGTGACCTTCGTTCATGTGAAACACGCTTGGGGCAATCTTCAAGGCACGCAGTGCGCGAACTCCACCAACGCCGAGCAATAATTCTTGGGCGACGCGAAATTCGCCACCGGCACCGTAAAGACGCGCGGTCAGCTTTTGGTCAATTTCGCTATTTTCTGATATCGCGGCGTCGAGCAAATACAGCCCAACGCGTCCGATTTGCAAGCGCCAGATTTGCACGAACACTTGACGCCCGCTGATTTCAACGCCGATTTTTATGGCTGCGCCGCTGCTGTCCGTCTCGAGAATCGCACCGATTCTTTCGGGAACAATCGTTTCGTACCATTCTTCTTGCCAGCCGTCCTTGTTGAGGCTTTGGTGAAAGCTGCCCTCGCGGTACATCAAGCCCATGGCGTCAAATGGCAAGTCCAGGTCGGAGGCGCTTTTGCAGTGGTCGCCAGCCAGCACGCCCAGACCGCCAGAGTAAATTTGCAAGCTTTCGTGTAAGCCAAATTCCATTGAAAAGTAGGCAATGCTGCCTTGAAATTTGGGGTATGTAACCTTAAACCAAGTATTTTTGCGGGTCATGTAGGCATCAAAATCGCGCATGACCGCTTTGAATTTCTCGAGGTAGCTTTTGTCTGCCGCGACGCGCTCTAAATCGGCTTGTTGACACTCGAGCAGTACGCGCATGGGCGAGTGATGGCTGAGGGTGAAAACGTCGGAGTTGATTTCGCGGAATAGATCTCTGGCGGCGGGATTCCAAGACCAGTAAAGATTTTGCGCGAGTTCCTCAAGCCGCTTGATGGCTGGTGGGAGTTTGGGTGTGACGGTAACCGTACCGATGGACTGCATCTTAAACCTCCGAAGCTATGGTTCTACAACATTCGTGGAAGCGCTTCCGCATTAACGGGGCTTTTTGGTTGCGAACGTAAGACCTTACCATCATAACATTTTCCGTAAACGCTTACGGAAACTTTGTACCAAGGTCAAATCGTCAATACCCAATTTACCAATATCTACTCAATGAAAAATGGTCTTTTCGGTAATCAACTCGAGGCTGTGCTCAAAAGGATTTGCTGCTCAGGGTTCAAAAGTGATGACCTGGCGTTGCAATGACCAATTCAAAGCATGCTCTTCCAAATTGATTGACTCCGCTCGAGCGAAACCGACCAATAGCCAAAAGAACACGAAAGCATAAAAGATGTAGGAACAGCGCGATATTAGTGCAGAAAATGTTAAACAGATTCAACGCAATCTGTATCAGTCGAGTTTGCAACGGTTGAGTTCATCGCCAATTTGGAAATTACCCCTGATCACCAAGCCAAATCCCGAGCAATGTGACGCTTGAGCGTCAAATCCTCAAACTTTTTTGGATTTTGACTGAAACGATCAACCGTCGTGATGCAAAACGATTGAGACCAAAAGTGATACGGGCAAATTCTGCAATTCATGTTGCTCGAGGCATTGCCATAAACTGTGCGACTCAATACGTTCACAATCGTTCGAGCAGCACTGAAGTGTCGCTTCCAGCCACCAACCAGATGTGCAACTTTTTGCTTGTGGAATCAAAGAAAAAAGCGGGACCTTGACGACCCTCCAAGGCGGCAACCGATGCCACCGTGGGAATGGCTGTCTTGTTTTCGCAGGTCATCCCGTCGTAAGCACCGTAATCGCATAAGGAGATCGAAAATGTCCCAGCGACAGGCACACTCAAAAGTCCACCGTTCAACGGGGTTGGATCATAAGCATTGTCGTACTTTACCGAAGCCCGTAAACGTATGGCATGATTTAGTCCCAGGTCTTGCGAAAGGCTGTAAGAATGCCCCTTAATCATCGTCCAGTAAAAAGGATACGTGTTGACATCATTTGCCTCGAGTTGTACCCCGTCATCGCGTACCAAGTCTGGGGTTGGACCGTTGTCGGTGGACAGCATTAGGTTCCAATACTCGAGCTTGCCTGGACAAACGCGCACGTTTTGAAGCGCGTTTAAACGGCAATTTGACGTGTACATTGCCCTCGAGCCACTTTGGCTAGAACCCGAGGTGATCGTGCTAATTGCGCCCGAACCCGAAAGCGTGCCATCGTCCAGAATGCTGATATCGCTTTCGCCGGTGCAGAGTTGCAATTCGGCGTTCAGTAATCTAATACCAGTGGTAATCACATTTGGCGCTTCACGTTGGCAGTTACGGGTTCCAAACACCGAATTGCCATCCTTAAAATTAACAAAGGTTACATTCTTGATCTGGGTGGTATTGCCGTATTCTTGCACGCCGGTCCGACCAATCTCAGAATCGCTGTCGGGGTTGGCGCTCCGTCCGACAATCAGACTGTCGCGCAAACCGTGGCTCGAGAGTCCCAGGGCATTGTCGGCAAAGACAGAATTGAAGATGTCTACATCTGCAGAACCATGCCCATCGCCACTGATTGGCAGCGCCCAGAAGGCTTCACGGTTCTTGTACAGGGTTACATTTTGAATTGGGAATGGTCCGTGACTGCCAATTGCATAATCGTCATTGGTGATCCACAATGCGCCCTTTTCGCCAGGGCAGCAATTGCCGTTCAATCCACGTCCAATCAAAAAACTGTGCGCGGTGTTATCGCGGAATTCGAAGTTGGCGTTTGTTGGACCTGCCGCGTCAAACCAGAATCCAGAATGTTCGCCGCCGGCAGCATGGTTGCCAATAAAGCGGTTGCTTGGACCTCGAACCCAAAAACCGGCAGCTTGGTCATCGTTCTGCGCCGCCTGTTCGGGATTGGGCGATTTGCTCGAAAAAGGCTTTGTGAACAGGCTCAAGTTGCCCTGAAATGTGTTGGCGGTGTCAGCACGGTCTTCGCTGCTAAAGCTGTGCCCGATGCTACCAAAAACCACGTTTTGATTGACACTGATTTTGTCCGAACCATGCAAAACCACGCCACGCTGATAATTATCATGAAAGCTCGAGGATTCAACCACACTGGCGCTCGAATCGCCATTCCGATGCCAGTGCAGTGGGTAACGCCCAAGACGTTGAAACTGACCCAAGCGCCGAAATTCGACGCCATAAATCCGAGTCACGCTTGTGGCTGTAGGATCGGTTTCTTTGATCGCGCTGTTTGCACCCATGATCATGACATGACCGCCGAACCTGCTGTTCTCACTCGAGGAATCGCCCTGCACGACAATGTTGCGGCTTATCAGCCCAACTTCGGCACGTTCGTCGAGGGTTTTGCCATCAAAGCTTTGAAGTTCTCCAAAGTGCGCGAACTCGAGCGCTTGGTTGAGTGTCACGGTTTTGCCTTGAACCGCCGTGATGGTGCGGGTTTCGGTTTGATTCGGGTCGAGGGCGCTCGAGGCAATGGCAATGCTTTCCCCAACGCGCCAATTCGCAGCGTCTAAAAGTGTAATTTGAGTTGCGCCTTTGCTAACAGAGAGGTTCAGTTTTGTCCAAGAGAGTCGTTTTTCGCCGAACAGATCAATTTTTCCACCGTTCATGGCTCCCAAGAACTTTGTTCCCATGCCCATAATGTTCTCGGTTTGGTTGTTGCCAGTCAGCGTGATGGTCAACCGTTTTGTATGTGCTAAAAGTTCGTTACCAACGCTGAATAACCCACCGCGTTCGACCATCAAATAACCGGTATTCAGCATCAAGTCTTTATTTTCAACCAGCAGTGTACCCTGTACCGTGATATCTAGAACCGTAGCATCTTGATCGAGCACCACGGTTTTTCCGCTTGGAATCCTCACGCTCGAGCCAGCGCCCGGTACAGTGCCGCCCCAAGTTTGAGGGTCGCTCCAGCGCGTTCCAGCGCCGTTTGGAACACTTGGAACGATGGCGGTTGTTCCCTGGCAAGCGAAAAGGGATACAGTCAATGCTAGAAGTAAGCCAAATTTCATTGCTAAAGTATACTTTTGGTAATGAGTTTGGGGTGTGAAGTATTCAGCCCCTTAAAGTGATTTGGCAAATTTTATTTCTTGAGTTTTATCGAAAACCAATAGAATCAAATGCTCAAAATGGCAACCTAAACCCTATAAATAAACTCGAGCCTGTTGCCAAAAGGGTCACGGGATTCAAATCGGTTAAAACCAGGGATTGCCACACCTTCGAGCACTTCAAAACCTGCTGCCTTTAACTTAGAGCGCCAAAACTCGAGATCGGTCACTTCATACGCAATGTGTGCTTTAGTTGCCAAGCGATTGACACCATCCTCGCAGGAGACATGAATTTCTTGCCCCGCCAAAGACAGCCAAAACCCACCTCGAGCCTTTAAAGAATCTGGTTTTGGAATTTCAGGCAAGCCAAGCAAGTCAAGATAAAACCTTCGAGCCACGGCTTCACCGCCCGTTGGGATCGTAATTTGCACATGATGCAGCCTCGAGATCATGAACCTTTCCGAGCCACAAAAAATAAGCGGTTGAAGGCAAACAACGTTCCAAATGCCTGTTTCGGGTAAGCCTCGAGATACCGCCCTCCAAGTTCCTCGAGAAAATGGGTATGAAGTTCAGGCTCGAGTGCGTTCAGAACTGGTCGCAAGGCTGTTCCCTTGACCCACTCGAGCACCGCATTTTCGCCTTGCAGAACATGGTGATACGTGGTTTCCCAAGCATCCACCTTAAATCCTAAACTCGAGAGCGTCTGGATGTACCAAGTCGCAGATTTTGGTACTCGCAGCTTGCTCAAGAATGCCCTTAAATGCGGTTTCCAAGTTTCACTTGAGGTTAAATCGCGCAAAATCATGTGGCTGGGTTGTTCAAAATTGATTGGCATTTGTACCGCCAAAACCCCATTAGGCTCGAGCAAGTTTGCCAAGTTTGGGATCAGTGTTTCGTGATCCTCGAGCCATTGAAGCGCGGCATTGGACACAATCACATCGAGCGGTTTTTCGGGCTGCCAAGCGCTTAAATCTGCCAGCACAAACTCGAGCCTTGAATTTTTCAATGTTGCAGATTTTTTGAGCATCTGAGCGCTCGAATCTACACCGACGATGCTGGCATTCGGGAATTTCTCGAGCAGTTTCGCAGTCAAGTGCCCAGTTCCGCAACCAAGATCGGCAACGTGTTGTGCCTCGGGTTTTTCGACCTGTGCCAGCAAGTCAAAAAAAGGTCGGTCACGTTCGCCAGCGAATTTCTGGTATTGATTGGGATTCCACATGGGAACAGTGTAAATCAGAATCTCGAGATTTTGTTGTTACTAGGGTAGTAACTTTTTTATTAGTGTAATTAACGCACTTTTTAGAATTTGAGTGCGAGTTGAAGTGAACAGATAAACCATTGCAATTCTCGAACTTGATTTTGACTTACCTTTGACCTATGCTCGAGTCATGAGCAACGCTTTGCAAGATGCCTTGAATCTCAGTTTATCTGAACGTATTCAACTCGTCCAAGACTTATGGGATAGCATTTCAAGCGAAACTCGGGGTAGTGTTGCTCGAGCCGATATTCTCGAGGCGGAAAAAAGACTTCTCGAGTACGAGAAAGACCCCAGCACAGCCGTTTCATGGGAATCTATCTCTGAGAAGCTTGGGATTGTTGTAGAACGGCGTGCTTGATGTTGAATTTGCGCGATTGGCTCAAGTTGAACTCGAGTTGGCAGGTGCGTACTATACACCATTGTCCGATGGTCTCGAACGAGAATTTTACCGAGAAGTGGCATTCTGTATTCTGTCAATTCGTACAGATCCAGAAGCATTTCCTGCTTTAACCACTAAAATTCGGAAGATCAGTACGAAAAGATTCCCGTATATTTTGCTGTACGCAATTTCTGCTGAAAAGGTAATTGTTTTGCGTTTGGTTCACAATCGGAGTGATCCTGAAACGTGGGTTTAGTTCGTGCTTAAACTTGCTGTAACAAACGCTCTCGTTGATACAACCCCCGTAACCCAGAACGTTCGGCAATGTTCAAATTCCGACCAAACATGACCGCTTTCACTGATTCGACCAAGGCAAAACTTGTCAACTCCAATTCCAAATTTTGCAGCTTTGCCCGCCGTGCATTCTCGAGTTTGGAAAGCACGCCATTGGTCGCATTGATCAGTACGCTGGTGCGGCTCGAGCTTAACCCTTCAAAAGTCATCAAACTTAAAATCTCATTCATTGCCACTTCGAGTTCAACCCGTGAAGCTCGAGGTTCTGGGGCATCGCCCGCGCCGAGTACAAACCTTGCCGCAATCACGCACCAATCCCTGCAATCTGACCAAGTCTTGGCGACCTCAAGAAGCGCCTGTACGTCTGAAAGCCGCGCGTGCGACTCGAGCGCCGCCATTGCCACCAGGGTTTCCAGCTCGAGCAAGGCTTGAGACATGCGATCAGTTTAAAAGAATCCTGAAAAATGCCAAAATCGATGTTCACAATTGGGAACCAAATCAACCAAAAACGCGTAAACTCTGACGAAGAGGGAACGATGCGAAACGAAAACAATATTCCAGATTTAACGTCTTTAAACTATGGTCGTGATGCCTACCACGCAACACTGGCTGTCAGCCCCGCACCACAGCCGCAGCTTGTGATGACCCAACACAAATTTGAATTTACAGGCTCGAGCAACGAGTATTTTAGAATCTGGATCGTTAACGTGTTTTTAAGCGTGATCACTTTGGGCATTTATAACGCTTGGGCAAAAGTTCGCACCCGACAATATTTTTACGCCAACACCCGCCTGGATGGTCACCCATTCGAGTATCTGGGCAACCCGATTGCAATTCTAAAAGGTAACTTGGTGGTTGGTTTGGGCGCGTTTTTGTACTCGGTAATTCAACGCGTCAACCCGTTTTTCAGCGTTGGTATTGCGTTGATCGCCGCCGTCGTGTTTCCGTACCTGATCTATCAAAGTCTGCGCTTTATGGCAAGCAACTCGAGCTACCGTAACATTCGCTTTCGGTTTCATGGTTCATTGCGCCAAACCTATATTGAATACTTTTTCTATCCGATTTTGATTGTAGTGACAGGTGGTCTGATTTATCCCTATATTCAATTTCGACAACATCAATACCTACTGAACAATGCCGCTTATGGAACCTCACGCAATACATTCAATGGCAAATCAGACTTTTATTACGGCATTTACATCCG
>JANMUC010000693.1:0-2553 GCA_031391225.1 Deinococcales bacterium | reverse complement strand
CGCGGCGGTGGTGAGTTGAATGGCGCTCCAATGCTGACCATGCACGGTCATGTCATAAATTTTTCTGGCATCAGAAACCTGCGTAAACCGTCCATTGCGTTCACCAGACACAGTGCAAAAAGTTAACACCACATCTTGCGGGGTTATTGGCAGTGCACGCTCGAGAATTTCTTTGACCAGTTCGCGTTGTTCTGAAAGACGCAAATCGTGCAGCAAGAAGCGCATTAAATACTGATGACCAGGGTAACGTACCGATTTGTAATCCAGGTTTTGCACCTGCCCCTCGAGCGTCTCGCAGAGCGTTCCCAAGCCGCCCGAGGTGTTGAATGCCTCGTAAGTCATGCCGTCGAGCGAGAATTCCTCGAGTCCCTCGAGCGATTGCAGCTCAGTGAGTTTGCCGCCCACGATGGCTTCGGCAGGGTTGATGTACTCGTTGATGATGCCGTCGGTGCTCCAAGTCAGGTTGTACATCAGCATGTTCGATGGGTATTTGGGCAGCGCACCAACCCGCATTTTGATGTCATGAACCGAATCAAAACCTTTTGTTAAATGTGCTGCCAAAATGCCAATAAACCCTGGGGCAAGCCCGCACTGCGGCATAAAAATCTGACCTTCCTTGGCTTGTTCTGCCAAACCACGAACAAGGCTGGTGGTTTCACGGTCTTCGGTCAGGTCAAAATAACTGATTCCCGTCTCGAGCGCCGCCTGTGCGATGGGCGCATTCACGAAAAATGGACCCGCCGAGACCACCGCGTCAAAACCTTCTAAACCTTTAGCCAATTCGACTGGGTTGGTTGCATCAAGCAGTTTGGTTGGCACACCCAATTGCTTGCTTGCCCGCTTCAGTGCCGCATTGTCCTTGTCTGCCAATGTGACTGAGAAGTTACCACTGTGATGCAATAAGTGCGCGATGGTCGAACCGACTTTGCCTGCGCCAAAAACCAGCGTGTTGCGTTGCGTCATGAAAGCTCCTGTGAAAAACCTTTGAGGTTTGAAATTTACGATTCCAGTGATTGTATCTCGAGATGCCAGAACAGCAGTGATTTGATTTGCTCCCCTTTCAACTTTCATGCTCTTTGGGTTAGCCTTACACAATGACAGCCCTCTCGAGCGCCCCTATTCCAACCCTCGAGACTGTACCCATCGAACGCATCCGTCCCGTACAATGGCGACTTCGCGCTCCCGCGCCCATCGCTAAGCTCGAGGTGTTCTCGCGCACTTTGGGTTTACCACCCAAAATCGCGGCGATTTTGTATGCCCGTGGCATTCACAGTGCCGATGCGCTCGAGCCACCACTGGCTTTAAGTCCCAACCCTGCGCTGCTCGAGGCTGCGGCGCGAATTATTGCGGCGATCAACGCCAAAAAACGCATTCGGATTCATGGCGATTACGATGCCGACGGTATCACGGGCGCAAGTTTGTTGATGCTCGGTTTGCGCGAGTTGGGCGCGAACGTGCATTGCTTTATTCCGCACCGTCTGACCGATGGTTACGGCGTGCATCCTGACCGTGTTCCCGAGCACCTCGAGAGTTGTGATTTGTTTATCACCGTGGATTGTGGGGTCAGCAACCTCGAGGAAATTGCCTTGATTGTGGCTGGTGGTGCAGAGGCAATCGTGACCGATCATCACGCGCCAGGGCATGATTTGCCTGGGTGCTTGGTGGTGCATCCTGCACTCGCGCCAAATTTTCATCCCGACTTACCTGCATTAACGGGTTCTGGTGTGGCGTTCCATTTGCTCTGGGCGGTGCGCCAAACCCTTGGACTCGAGCCGCCCTGGGATTATGCGGATTTGGCAACCATCGGCACGGTGGCTGACCTCGCGCCGTTGTTGGGCGAAAACCGAGCACTTGTTAAATTTGGTTTGGAACGCATGGCAAACTCGAGGTGGGTTGGCATTCGGGCAATGGTGGACGCCAAAAACCTCAAAACCGTCAGTGCCAAAGATGTCGGTTTTATGATCGCGCCAAGGGTCAACGCGGCTGGGCGGCTCGGCGAAGCCAATGTCGCATTGGAATTGCTGACCACCGACAGTCCACGTCGCGCCCTGGAACTGGCAACCTATCTTGATGCCCGTAACCTCGAGCGTAAAAAAGTCCAGGATGAAATGTACCGTGAAGCATTGCTGATCGTTGACCCCGAAGCACCCGCGCTGGTCGTGACCAAAGACAATTGGCATCCTGGCGTGATGGGCATTGTGGCGTCCAAATTGCTCGAGCGTTTTTACAAACCCGTTTTTATCATTGCGGCGGGTAAAGGCAGCGTGCGTTCCACCCCTGGCATCAGCGCCGTGAAAGCTTTAACTCACGCCTCGAGCCATCTGAAACGATTTGGCGGTCACACGGCGGCTGGCGGTTTTGCGCTGCATTCTGAGAGCATTTCAGGTTTTCGTGCCAGTATCCTCGAGTTTGCCGCCCTTCACCCAGAACCACTCGAAACCGTGACCTGCGATGCCATGATCGCGCCGCGTGACATCTCGAGTACGCTTATCAAGCACCTTGAATCGCTTGAGCCGTTCGGGCAAGGCAATCCTGCCCCCGTGTTCTGGTTGC
>JANMUC010000673.1:0-3069 GCA_031391225.1 Deinococcales bacterium | reverse complement strand
CCACCAGAACTGAGTTTATCTGAAAGTTCTGAAGCATTGACGCCTGGGGTTGGCAGTGCCGACCCCAGACGATAAATAGCCAGCAAAATCAGCGTGACAATGAACTTCCCGCGCAATTCCGGGATTTGGAACGCATCGCGGAAAGCACGAAGCATTACGCCACCTCAGCGGTTTCGGCGCTGACCCTTTTGTAACCCAGCACGGTGATGGTTCCACCGGCGGCTTGGACGGCTTTCACTGCGGCTTCAGATGCGGCGTGAACGGTCACGTTGACCACACCTTTAACCTCACCTCGAGCCAGAAGCTTGATTGGATGATGGACTTTTTTGATGACACGTTTTGCAACCAAGCTTTCGGCATTAATTGCGTCCGTGCCAAATTGCTCGAGGTCAGACAGGTTGACCAAGTGAAATTCTTGTTTGAACGGGTTGTTAAAACCACGTTTTGGCAAGCGGCGAATCATTGGTGTTTGACCACCCTCAGATTTGTAACTGCCTGACGGCGCAAGGCTCGAGCCTGAACGGCTGGCTTGACCTTTGTGACCGCGACCCGATGTTTTGTCTGTACCGCCTGGACCACGACCAACGCGCTTTTTGCGTTTACGTGAACCTGGGGCTGGTTTAAGTTCGTTGAGCTTCATTTTGCTCCCTCCTCGATAACCTCGAGAAGAAATTTAAGTTTGTCCACTTGACCTTTTGCAGAGTCGGTTTCGCCGACTAGGGCGGTATCACCGATTTTCTTCAGACCAAGGGTCTTGGCGGTCGCAAGCTGTTTGACGCTGCGTCCGATCAGGCTCTTGACAAGCTTGACTTTCATTGGGCGCTCTCCTTGAGTTCGCGCACGCTGTCTTTGGTTTGAAGGTTTTTCAAACCGTGGAACACAGCGTAGGCAACGTTGACTTTGGTGCGGCTACCGATTTCTTTACTTAACAAATCGGTGATGCCCGCAAGTTCGGCAATCGCACGTGGCACGCCACCGGCAATAACGCCCGTACCTGCGCTGGCAGGTTTGAGCATAACGCGTGATGCGGTTGACACGCCGATGATATCGTGAGGAATCGTACCGTTTTTGAGGGGAACGCGAATCACGTTTTTGCGGGCGGCGGTGTTGGCTTTGGCAACAGCAGTTTGAACCTCGCGGCTCTTACCGATACCCATACCGACGCGACCTGCACGGTCACCGATCACAACAACGGCTTGGAACTTGAAGCGTCGCCCACCTTGGTAGGTTTTGGCGTTGCGCTCGAGTGAGATCATTTTCTCTTCGAACTCGCTGGGGGCTTCCTGACGCTCGTTGCGTCGGTTGCCACGGTCGTTTCCACCGCGTCCACGTCCACGGCTCTCTCTGGGTTGACGATCAGAAGTCAAGGCCACCCTCCCGCGCCGCATCCGCGAGCGCTTTCACTCGACCATGATACTGGTACGAGCCACGATCAAATACGACGGTTTTCACACCTTTGGCGACGGCGGCTTCGGCGATGGCTTTACCCACGAGTACCGAGAGTTCAGTTTTGGTGCCTTTGGCATTTAAGCTCTCGCTCGAGACGGCTGCCAGGGTAATGCCTTTGGTGTCGTCGATCACTTGGGCGTAAATATGCTTGGATGACCGAAAAATGCTTAAGCGTAAGCGGTCGGAAACGGCTTTTAACTTGTTGCGCGTGCGGTGAAGGCGACGCTCTTTGGCGGTGATGCTCATTTCTTACCCTTTCCGCCGGCGGCTGACTTGCCTGGTTTGAGGGTCAGTTGCTCGCCTTCAAAGCGTACACCTTTGCCGTGGTAGGCGTCGGGGATACGGACTTTGCGGACGTTTGCGGCAACTTGCCCGACCAATTGCTTGTCAATGCCAATGATCTGGATTTTGGTTTGGTCTGGAAGGTTAAAGCTGATGCCTGCTGGCGGTTCGATAATCACGGGGTGGCTGTAACCGATTGCCATCTCGAGGTTCTTGCCGGTCAGTTTGGCACGGAAACCCACGCCGTGAAGCTCGAGGTTGCGCTGATAGCCAGTGCTGACACCGGTCACGGCGTTGGCGATCAGGCTGCGGGTCAGACCGTGAAGGCTGCGGTGGGTGCGTCCGTCGCTGGGACGTTCGACCACGATGTTGCCCGCGTCTTCTTTGACGAGCATGTCGGTGTGATACACAACTTTCAACTCGCCCTTTGAACCCTTGACGGTTACAAGACCATCATTGATGCTGGCGGTAACACCCTTTGGCAGGGGAATGGCTTGACGACCGATACGGCTCATTACCACACCTCGCAAATCACTTCGCCACCAACACCGATTTTGCGGGCGTCACGGTCTACCATGAGTCCCTTCGAGGTTGAGACGATGGCGATACCCAAGCCTGCACGAATTTTCGGCAGGTTCTCGGAATTGACGTAAGCACGGCGACCTGGACGTGAAATACGCTTGATGCTTTTAATCACCAGTTCGCGTTTCGCGCCGTATTTTAAACCAATGCGGATTGCATCAAAACCGCTCTCGAGCTTGACGCGCTCGACGGATTTAACGTAACCCTCGGCTTCGAGGATTTTAGCGATTTGCTCTTTGAACTTAGAGGCGGGAACATCCACGCTCTCCTTGTGCCCGCTGTTCGCGTTGCGAATTCGGGTGAGCATATCTGCGATGGGGTCTGTCAACATTAGGACTCCTTGGAAGTTTTTCGTTTTCCTGATGGACGGTATCGCCCGAACTCGAGCGACCGTATCCGCCTGGCTTTACCGAACGGCTTGTCTTACCAGCTTGCTTTTTTCATACCTGGCAACTCGCCTTTGTGGGCTTGTTCGCGGATGCAAATACGGCACAGACCGAAGAAGCGATAAACGGCGTGTGACCGTCCGCAGCGTTGGCAACGCGTGTATTCTTGCACTTTGAACTTACCGGGGCGTGATGCTTTGACCCGCAATGAAGTTTTCGCCATAATTTCCTTTACTGACCGATTTGGTCTTAATTCTTACTTACGGAAGGGGAAACCCAGTCCCTCGAGAAGCGCACGTCCCTCTTCGTCGGTGGTTGCGGTGGTGACGATGGTGACATCAAAACCACGGGTCGCTTCGACCATATCGTA
>JANMUC010000675.1:0-5656 GCA_031391225.1 Deinococcales bacterium | reverse complement strand
GAGCTTTGAAGCCGTGGCGTGTAGCGAACTGACTCAATTTGCCTGGTTGCGTTCCGAGATCGCAGGATTGTGGTATCCGAAGGAACGCTTGGGGCAGGTCAAGAAAGGTCAGGACTTGGGCGTGATAACCGACCCGTTCGGCAAGGTTTTGCAGAGTGTGGTTGCGCCGATAGACGGCACGATTTTGTTCTCGGTGACGAGCTTGGCAATTGGCAACGACGACCCGTTGTACGGCATTGGGGCGTAACGCTCGAAGTTTTAAAAGTATGGACGAGGGTCAACCGGCACACCGTTAACGGCAACCGCAAATTGAAGTTGATTGGCAGGGTTGATCGCGCCGCCGCCAACATAACCAATAAACTGTCCACGTCTGACGACCTGCCCTAACTCAAGCGGTGGGTCTTGCATGTTTTGGTAGACCGTCCAAATGCTGTCCGTGTGCGCAATGATGATGGTGTAACCCGAGTTGGCTTGAACCAGTGTGACTCGAGCCACCTGACCGTCAGCCGCCGCATAGACCGGCGCACCGTCTTGATCGGATTGAATTGCCATATATTCGCCCTGCTGACCAAAATTGGCGGTAATCCGCCCGCCTGGAATCGGTTGGCTTAAACGCCCCATGCTGGCAGGTAAATCAATCTGGGCAACTGGCACGGCAGGCAAGTTACTTTGAGCATTTGCCGCTTGTTGCGCAGCTTTTAATTGCCGAATTCGTTCTTGCTCCAGTGCCGCTTCCCTGGCGCGTTGTGATTTCAGTCTGGCAATTCGCCGCTCTTCAGCTCGAGCACGCGCACGTTCGGCAGCGGCTTTTCTGGCGGCTACCAACGCGGCTTGACGCCGAATCTCGAGAATTCTGGCACGTTCTTGTTTTAACGCCTGGCGTTGCCTGAACACCGTGTTTAAAATGCTGCCAATGCTGGCATCGGTGCGTTGACGCGCCTTAACCGTCTCGAGCAGCACGACCTTGCGCCCTTGGGCGGTGCGCCTGAGCTGCGAGATGCTGGCGTTCAGTTGGGTACGGTTTCGGGTGATGGCGTCTTTTTTGGTTTCTAAAAAACGCTGGTTGGCATTTAATTGCGCAATCACATTTTGCAACTCGAGGTTCTTTTGTTCGCGCTGGGTGATGCTTTTTTTGAGCGCATCGATCACATTTAAGTCGTTCTGCCCTATCGTGTTTAAATCTTTGGATTTCACCACCAAGTCATAAACATTATCCGCCCGTGCCAGCAATTTCACGTACCTCGAGCTTCGTTCGCGGTCAATGCTAACAATCAGGTCTTGCACCGCTTTTTTCTGATTGGTCACGGTTTGATTGAGTTTGGCAATTTGCGCCAGCAGTGCTTTTGATGCTTTCTGGTTTTTATCAATCGCTTGAATCAGTACCAAACGATCAAGCTCGAGTTTGTTGAGCGTGGCATTTAACTTTCGGACTTGGTTACTTAACTTGGATTCTTGCCCGCCCAAATTTCGTAACTCTGTTTCAAGCGCTGCCGCTCGAGCTGCCTGCTGTGCCCGAATGGCTTTGGCGGTTTGCAGGTTTTGCTCGAGCGATTGAACGTTTTGTTCCAAGCCACGAAGTTTAGTTGTGTCCTGCCCAAAAGTCACGGTCAGGAAACTCGAGACGAGCAGAATAAAAATGATGGTGACATGTTTGGTCATGGCGTCTCCTCTGTACTTAATTTTTTATTCCACTTCACGCAAGTAACGGTTGGTCGCCCACAAACTGCCCAATAAACCCAAGCTAACACCCAGTAGCGTAATTAAAGCCAGTACCTGCAACACGGTCACGTTGTCTTCGATTAAAGCCAGAAACGGCACGAGCGTTCTGAGTTGTCCAACCGCGCTGATATAAGCAGGATACACGATGACAAGCGTAAAAAGGCTTGCCAGCAAACCCAAACCCACACCCTCGAGCACGTATGGCAAGCGAATGAAGCCCCTGGTCGCACCAATCAGGCGCATGACGTTGATTTCGTCACGGCGGGCGTACATGGCAACCCGAATCGTGTTGAGGATGTTAAACAAGCTGTTCAGTAGCAGCAACACCTCGAGTCCAATGCCAAACCAGCGCACACTCGAGATGGCGTTGATGACTTTTTGCGCAAAGTCAGAGCCGTATTCGACATCTTTCACGCCAACAATCGCTTTGACATCGGCGGCGGTGCTGAGCAAATTTGTTGGACTGGTGAGTTTGATCACAACGCGGTCGCTTAATGGATTTTCGACCAATGATGTCGCATCTGCCAAGGATTTAAAATCAAGCGCCAAATTCGCGTACGCCTCTTCTTTGGGTACAAATTTTGCGCTGTCCAGCACTGGAAACTTCGTCTTGTCCTGCAATGCCATCAAGACTGCCTCAGATAATGCCTCCGCCTGAGCTGGGGTTGTGGTGCTCTCGAGAAACGCCGTGATTTGCACATCGCGTTCAATGGTGCGCACGATGTTCTCGAGGTTGAGGGCAACCAATGTCACAAGCGCCAGCATGGTCAGTGTCACGGTCATGGTGGTCAGCGTCGCCAAACCTGCGGTTAAGTTGGCACGGAGCGCCATCCACGATTGCCTGAAGTGATACAGCATTATTGGGTTGCTCCTGAAGTCAAATCTCGAACTTTGCAAATGGAGAGCTGAGGGCACAGAGCAGAGAGCAGAGAGCTAATTGAGGATTGATTGAATCCCAATTCATTGATCTTAAAACTCATATTGCATAACCACCATTCGGATCGTCGCGCACGAGTTTGCCCTTGCGCAACGTGATGGTGCGGCGGCGTTGACGATCCACAATTTCCCTCGAGTGAGTCGCCACCAACACGGTTGTTCCTTTTAAATTGATTTCGTCCAGCAATGCCATAATTTCCCAACTGACATCGGGGTCGAGGTTGCCCGTGGGTTCATCTGCCAGCAACAACACAGGATTGGTCACGATGGCTCGAGCGATGGCAACCCGTTGGCGCTCGCCTTGAGAAAGCTGGATCGGAAACGAGTTTCGCTTAAACTCGAGTCCGACCATTCGCATGACGTGCATGGTGCGTTCAGACCATTCTTTGGCTGGAGCGCCCGTAATCCTTAATGCAAAGGTGATGTTCTCAAAAACGCTGAGGTGATCGAGCAGTTGATGGTCTTGGAAGACCATGCCAATCCGACGGCGATGCTGAGCGATTCGACCTGCCCGAAACTTGGCAAGTGCATCACCCGCCACATAGACCTGTCCTTTGGTGGGTTTTAAGGATTTGATCAGCAAGCCCAAAAAGCTGGACTTGCCCGCACCCGAATGACCTGTCAGGTACACAAACTCGCCCTTTTTGATGTGAAGATTGACATCCTCGAGCGCCAAGGTTTTTGTCACGGGATATTCGAGGCTGACATGGTGAAACTGAATCACGGACAAAGTGTATCGTGTTTTTGATGAGTACGGCTAGCGTCAAGGTTGACAGGCGCAAGGATGATTCTGGCGAGGCATGGTGAATGAAGAAGAGATTTAGAGAAATTGCTTGTGAGGCTCGAGATTTCAATAATTCTTTAAGGTCAGTTAAAATCTACAGTGAAAATGCGTATCACTTTTGTAGACCTCGAGAAACAGTAGACGATGAACTAGAAAATCGTTCAACTTTTTGGAAACTGTTAAAGTGCGGTTTAATACGCTGTTCGAGTGGGTAATACCCCACCTTCGGTATAGCGAGTAGCTAGGCATCAGAGTGCACAACCAAGGAATCCATGAAAGAACAAGTAAAATCCAAAAAGCGAGTAACCGACCACGGGGAAGTATTTACTGCCGAACGTGAAGTAAACGCGATGCTTGATTTGGTAAAGCAGGAAACTGAACGTATTGATTCCCGCTTCTTAGAGCCAGCTTGTGGCAACGGTAACTTTTTAGCGGAAGTGTTGAGACGAAAATTAACAGTCGTTGACCATCGGTACAGCAAAAACCAATTGGAATGGGAACGTTATGCTGTAATAGCCACATCAAGTATTTACGGGGTGGATATTCTGGAAGACAATGCTATGGAATGCCGCGATAGACTTTTTAAAATCTTTAATGACCGCTACACAGCACTTTTCAAAGACAAATCCAAAAGCGAATGCAGTAGAAGCGTGAAATTTCTTTTAAACAGAAACATACTGTGGGGTGATGCTCTGGACTTTACCAATCCCGAAACCAAAAAGCCGATTGTGTTTTCTGAATGGAGTGCTGTAAATGGTAGTATGCTAAAACGAAGGGACTATATGTTTCGTTTTTTGGTGGAGAAAACATACCAGTTTTCACTATTCAATGACGAAGGAAACCCTGCCGCCATTGACGAACCCGTAAAAGATTTCCCACTCATTCATTTCTTAAAACTTGGCGAAGATGATACAAGCAAACTATAACCCCGACGTACTCACCTGTCTTGCTAATTTGAGCAATGATGAGGTGTTTACGCCGCCAGCACTGGTAAATGACATTTTGGACTTGCTCCCTGCTGAATTGTGGAGCAACCCCAACACCACGTTTCTTGATCCAGTGAGCAAGAGTGGCGTGTTTTTGAGGGAAATAGCCAAACGGCTGATGAGCGGCTTGGAAACTCAAATACCCGACCAACAAGCACGCATTAACCATATTTTCAGCAAACAGCTCTACGGCATTGCAATTACGGAGTTGACTTCGCTGCTCTCTCGAAGAAGTGTGTATTGCTCCAAAATCGCCAATGGAAAATACTCCATTTGCGAAACGTTCAGCAATGAGCAAGGCAATATCCGCTACGAGCGTATGCAGCACGCTTGGAACAATGGAAAATGTACCTATTGCGGAGCAAGTCAGGCGGAATATGACCGTGAGGATGCGTTAGAAACATACGCTTACAACTTTATTCACACAGACAAACCTGATAAAATATTTAATATGAAATTTGACGTTATCATTGGAAATCCACCTTATCAGCTAAACGATGGTGGTGGAATGGGAACAAGCGCCACACCTATTTATCAAAAGTTTGTGGAACAAGCTAAAAAATTGAATCCAACATATTTATCAATGATTATCCCTTCGCGTTGGTTTGCGGGAGGTCGAGGTCTAGATGAATTTAGAGCAAAAATGCTACGCGATAAAAGGCTCAAAAAAATCGTTGACTACTTTGATTCAAATGAATGCTTTCCTGGTGTTGATATTTCAGGTGGTGTTTGTTACTTTTTATGGCAAAAGGGACACAATGGAGATTGTGAAGTAGTAAGCATACAAAAAGGTGTCGAGTCTGTAATGACGCGACCATTGCTAGAAAAAGAAAGTGACATTTTTATAAGATTTAACGAAGCGATATCAATTCTACATAAAGTTCGGCAATTCAAAGAGAGTAGTTTTTCAAACATCATTAGTGCTAATGACCCGTTTGGTTTTGATGTACGTGTAGAAAATAGCTACAAAAGAATCCATCCAAAGTTTATGAAAGAACCATTTAAAAATAGTGTCCAATTTTATATGAATGGTTGGCAAAGAGAAGGAGTGGGATTCATTGAAAAATCAAGCATTAAAAAAAATGCTGAATGGATAGATAGCTATAAAGTGTTTATTTCTAAAGCTTATGGTGAGAGAGGTTCGCTTCCTTATAGGGTAATTAGTAAGCCATTTTTTGGTGATAAAAATTCTTGCTGTACAGAAACATATCTAGTTCTCGGACCTTTTTCA
>JANMUC010000672.1:0-6839 GCA_031391225.1 Deinococcales bacterium | reverse complement strand
TAACCGGCGTAGCCTTTAAGGGTTGGTCCTGCCATGTACAACTTGGTGATTTCTGACATCTGCCAAGTCTGATGACCTCGAGCGTCGATGCTGCCCGAACCTTTGCAGGTGTTACCGCACTTGGCGAGCACAATGTCCACCGCAGCGCCTTGGTTGCGAACAGCCCAGTTCCAACCCTTGATGCTGGCTTTCAGGAGCTTCGCGGCAATGTCGGTACCTTTCATGCCCGAACCCTTAAAGTTCTTGTCATCGAGCACTTTTTGCGGCGCAAACATCAAATCCTCGAGCAAATTGATACCATTGTCGGCAAGTTTCATGACGTTCAATTTGCCGAGCGGGTAACCCAAACCAATGATTTGATTGACTTCGTTGTAGGTCATTGCGGACACTGCATCGACTTTGTCTGGGAAGACAATGGCAGGGTCGAACGGAAACGTCACAGCCGTCACATCCGGGCTGGCGACCGTCGCGTCAAGGCTGCTGGTCAAGCTTGCGGTTTTCAGGAGTGCAATGACTGGGTATTCGTTGCCGCCAGGCCAGACACCAACTTTTTTGCCTTTTAAGTCGGTGACGGTATTGATGTTGGAATCCTTAAGCGAAACAAGCGTAAAACCTGACTTTTGGAACATCTGACCAATGTGGACAATCTTCTGACCTTTTTCACGTTGAACCAAAAAATCAGTGATCCAGGTTGTACCAAAATCGGCAGCGCCGGATACCACAGCTTGAACTGGGTTGGCATCGCCAGAAGGTACAAGCGTGACATCCAGACCCTCGTCTTTAAAGTAACCGCGCGAGACAGCCGCAAAGTACCCAGCGAATTGGGCTTGAGGAAACCACTTCAGTTGCAATTTAACAGCAACTGGTTTGGTGGCGGCATTCGTTGAAGACCCTAACAACATGCCACCAACGGCAAGACCTGACAGGGCAATGGCGGTCAGAACAGCGTTCTTCTTCATAACCTTCCTCCTCCAAAACAAAAACTGAACCGCTAAATTCAATTCGAGTTTGCGTATTCTATCTCGAGAAACGGCTGAAAAGAAAACCTTGCCAAATCACAATCTTTGGCAAGGTTCTTAGCCGTAACGCAAACCCAGCAAAAACCCTGGTATGAACGCACCAGCGAACGGCACGTTGTTGGTCAGGATTCCAATCAAACCGTTGAAAAAACCTTGGAGTGAGTTTTTGGAAAGCAAAGGGTCAGCATATTGTTGAATCCGCAACCAATCGACCCGCACGACCCCCAGGTACGCCAGAAGCTGAATCACGATGAACAACAAGCCAAAAATGACGATGGCGGTACGTCCAATTTTTTTAAGGGCATAACCGGTGGCAAAGCCAGCCAGAGCGCCAAAGGAAATCTGCCCCAAGTACGGCGCGATTGAATCAAAAAGGTTGTTCGTTGCCGATTGCGCGGCATTCTGGGCGGTTTGGGTTGCAGTTGTCGCTTTTGACACGCCTCGAGCATACCCTTGAAGTTCAAAACGCTCAAGTGAGAGGGCAAAAGCACGACCGAATTTGAATAGAATACCGTTGTGAGAAATGAATTGAATCCAAGTTTATACCAGCAAATCGGTGCGGCAAAATTACGCGAAATTGTGCAAACCTTTTACCCGCTCGTCAAAGCCGATCCACTTTTAACGGACTTATTTCCCGAAAATTTGTCGGAAACCATGAACAAACAAGAGGCTTTTCTGACTGGTTTTCTGGGTGGACCGCCGCTCTACCATCAAACGTACGGACATCCAATGTTGCGCGGCAGGCACATGAAATTTAAAATCACGGTTGATCACGCTCGAGCTTGGTTTGAATGCTTTTCGGAGGCTGTAAATTCAGTTGACCTCGAGCCAGGGGTCAAAACTGAAATGCTCGAGGCGGTGGCTCGGGTGGCGGCGGCGATGGTCAATTCGGCATCATAACCATATGAAGCCTATCGCACTCCTGAAGCACGGAATCCAAATTGGTTCTCATGTTTTAAGGTCAAAGCCATCAAATCGAATTTGAAGATGGTTCATAATATCAATTCTTTTCACATCTCGAGCAACCCTTAAAAGCATGATTGTTTGTTATAAAAACAAAATTAACGATTCCTAGGTACTCATTACACTGTCAAATTAAAGTTTTCACATTTCTTAGTGTCTATTCAGGGTTTAATAAGTGTAGTCAATGAAGCAAAAGTGTTCAAAAGGTGGTTTCCCAACAGTCGATATTTCTAGCCAGATTGCGAAGGTCAAACAATTTGACTTTTACTCGTGCATTTACAAACCAAAAAGTTTTGAATTGGTATTTTTTGCAGAAATTTCATACCACCATTGGAGGTTGAGATGTTTGGTAAAAAATCACTTCTCGTGCCCTTGTGCATTATGGCGTTTTCCAGTGCCGCATTCGCCGATGGTTTCTCGTTAACCCTTGATGTACCCATACAACCCAGGTTTTCAATCGCTCTGGGCATCAATTACTCACTTCAAGTCATCAGCAACTTGTATGTTGGCATCTCGAGCGACCTGAGTTTTATTGCCAGCAATCCTGACAATGCCAAAATTGCGCTCGATGTTCGATTTGGTGGCAAGTATATTGCTGCAATTATTGATGAACCCACGTATTACCTTAAATACTATGCTGGCGTTGGACTCGAGATTGTGGCTTTCGCCAACTCGAACGTCTCGAGTGACATTAACGGCGGCTTGTTCACACGTTTTTTTGTCTCCAAAGTTGCCAAAATTTATGGCGGTATCGACGGTGCACTCACCTTTGGTTTTGGCGCGATCAACAGCGGACTCAACCTCGAAGCGTCATTGTTTATCGGCATCAAGATTGATCCCAGCCCCGCGTTCTCGGCGTATTTTCAATTTGCGGGCGGCTGGAATCACATTCAAACCACCAACGCTCGAGATGCAGGGTATTTGCTCGATGCCCGTATTGGCACGTATTTTGCGATTGTGCCGCAGTTCAGGCTCGGTTTGTACATCGGTTATCAAAATGGTCAAACGCGCGGCGGCGAAATTGTCTTTGGGATTGGTGGGCAACTCCTCGAGCGTCCAGGTACCCTCGCCACGCCAGGCAATTATTTGCCGTAAACGATTGGTGCATTCATGAAGAAATTGCTTGTCATTTTACTGGTCATTCTTGGCTTCTCGAGCCTCAATCAGCCTGCTCTGGCGCAACGGTTTTCGGCAGGTGCTGCCATCACGCTGTTTGGTCCTGGCGGGTCAGCCTTGGGTTTTGGCATCAGTGGAAATGTTGCTGCACTCGACCTGTTCAAAGCGGGAGCGTTCAGTTTCGATGCCAGGGGGACACTCGATCTTGATTTCAATTACGGCGTCGAACTCAACTTTTCGGGCTTTGCACGTCTAAATTTGCGAGCCTTGAACGTTTACGCAGGTCCAACGGTCAGCGTTTTGTTCGGGGTCGGCTTTGGTTTGGGAGCAACCATTGGCATCAGGTCACCCATTGAGCAACCAATCGGTTTTTTTGGAGAACTCGAGTTTTTATTTGCCCCAGCCGCGTTAAGACTGAGGTTTGGTTTAAATCTTTTTCTTTAACTCATGTTGCCGGTTGCCTTGTTTAGGCACATCACTCAAGACGAAATCAAGTTCTTACTACCAATCTTTGGAGTAGTGCGTTGATGGTTTGCGTTCACCATAAATTGCAAAGTCTCCTCAGTGCAACACGATCCACGTCACACGTGTATACTTTTTCAGCATGACACTCTCCCACCTGGCTATGAAAATCCAAGAGCCGCAAAATTCGCATTGCTCAAACATCAGTTTAGCGTCTGACTAAGAGATTTTTTGCGCTCGTCAATGGATTCCAAAATCAGTTGCCGAACTGCCAATTGCCCCGCTTGTTCTAAATCGTAGACTTTTACGTGGCGTAAACCTTTGCCCGTACCCTCGAGTAAACCTTCGGGGTCTTTAAGGCTTGCACCGTGGTAAAACCCAAGATTGACATAATCGGTTTGAGGCATTAGGTAGGCGTAAGCTTCGGACATCTTTTTTGGACCGATGCCGTACCCGAGCGAGCGCTCCCCTGGGCGCGGAACTTCAACGGTGTCAGGATCAATTTCAATTATCAGGTTACGTAAAAATTCCACCAATTGACGCATCTCTAGCGTGATGTTCGCCACTACTTCGTCAAAATGACCCAGACGATTATCCGTTCTCATAAGCCCCTTCATCAAATTCATATTGAAAAATCGGTGTTTCATCAATCATTCAGGCGTTGATATCTAGAACATTGAACTTCACCACAAATCATTGTTGCTCAGTCCACAAAACTTCGTAATTGCTGACCTCAAAATAGTATCATCGGTATCCCGAATCTGTTGCTTTAACTCCAAAATCGAATCTCAAACGCATCTTCAGTCCAAGATTCCAGCACATCCTCGAGCTTCAGAATTTGCCTTGGTGCAAACCAACTTTGCGCATCTTTGTTGAGCACCAAATCAAACTCGAGCATCAAACAAGCGTGAATGATTTTGCCGCTCGAGTTTAACCATGTGATGACCGAATTTGCTTTGACTGGAAGCTCGAGTTTGCCAGCATCATGAAATCCTCGAGCCGTAAGTGCTTTTAAAAACTCGTGCTCGAGCACCCAAAGGTTTGAAATGCGTGTTGACTCGGGTGAATCTGGCGTCAGTCCTGCAATCACCGTGGCAAAGCAATTCGCGCCGCTCGAGTTTGAAAATGTTCCAGCCAATATGCGAACTTGTTCTGGAAGTGCAGCCCAAGTGTTTTCTGGCAACAGGCTCGAGAGGCAGTTTTGGCGCTCTAAACTGACATAAGTTGCCAGCCAACGATAGCGAATTTCTGGCGTGAAGTCATTCCAGACGTCAAAACGAAGTACAAAATGATCTGCAAAAATATCCTGCTCGAGAAATGCTGGAATTTGACCCAGCACATCACGCACAACCTCGAGTTTGTAAAGCTGACCACGCTCCAACTGTGTTTGCAATGCAATCAGTTCGGCTTGGATTTCTCGAGCAAGTGCTCTAAATTCTTCGGGTTTGAGTAACGCCACAAATTCGGCTTCTTTTGAAACCCTGTAAGTTAAGTAGGCGTCTCGGTACTCGAGTGTTGCATTAAAATCTTCGCGTCGTTGCAATCGCAATTGATCCATCAGTTCAATTCGCAATTCGTTCGGCAGTAAATGTTGTGTTGCCCTGGTCAAAAATATTGGCTCGAGCGGAAACACAAAAATCTCTGACCAAGCCTCGAGCGTTGAGATTGGTACTTCACAACCCGAGATGTTCATGTCTGGTGTTCCATATTGCACCAAGTCCAATTGAAAAATGACTGTCATCAATGCGCAATTCGGATTACTCAAACTCGAGTCTTCCTGATCTTCCGAACGTTCGCTTCTTGCACTCACATTTCAAAATGCTACGCTAAGCCCATGACGCAAACCCTAACCAAACCTGCCCAAACCAAAGACCCCATCTTCGATTTGATTGAACTCGAGCACGCGCGTCAACGCGACGGTCTTGAATTAATCGCCTCGGAGAATTTCACAAGTGCTGCTGTGCGACAAGCCGTTGGAAGCATCCTGACCAACAAATACGCCGAAGGTTACCCTGGCAAGCGTTGGTACGGTGGCTGTCAGGTCGTGGATCAAATCGAGCAACTCGCCATTGACCGTGCCAAAGAATTGTTCGGTGCAGCATGGGCGAACGTTCAACCGCATTCAGGCTCGAGTGCGAACTTGGCGGTGTACATGGCGCTCCTTAGACCAGGCGATACCGTGCTGGGTATGGATTTAAGCCACGGCGGGCATTTGACGCACGGTAATCCCGTGAATTTTTCGGGTCTAAATTACAACATCATCGGTTATAAAGTCCGCGAGGACACCGAACGCATTGACATGGACAACGTTCGGGCGTTGGCGCTCGAGCACAAACCAAAAATGATTATCGCGGGTGCGAGCGCGTACTCGAGAACCATTGACTTTGCGGCTTTCCGCGCGATTGCCGACGAGGTTGGCGCGTACTTGTTTGCCGACATCGCGCACATTGCGGGTTTGGTCGCGGCTGGCGTGCATCCGACCTCGATTCCTCACGCGCATGTGACCGCCACCACGACACACAAAACCTTGCGTGGACCAAGGGCGGGATTGTTACTGAGCAACGACCTCGAGATCGGTGCAAAAATTGATCGCAGCGTGTTTCCTGGTTCGCAGGGTGGTCCACTCGAGCATGTGATCGCGGGTAAAGCCATTGCGTTTGCCGAAGCGTTGCAACCCGAGTTTAAAACGTATGCCGCGCAGATCATTAAGAACGCGCAAGTGCTGGCAAACGAATTTATCAAACTTGGCTACCGTGTGATTTCGGGCGGAACGGACAACCACATGTTTGTGCTCGATCTGCGACCACTGGGCGTCAACGGCACAAAAGCCAGCAAAATGCTCGACGCGGCGCACATCACGATTTCCAAAAGCACGCTACCGTTTGATACCGAAAAAATTCTGCACGGTGGCGGAATTCGGATTGGTACGCCAGCCGTGACCACACGCGGGATGACTGAGGCTGATATGAACAAAATTGCGAATTTGATTGATCGCACCTTGAAGGGCGAAGACCCCGAAATGATAAAAGCTGAAGTTCACGCGTTCGCCTCGAGATTTGTGCTGCCCTAAACCATTTCTTAAATTTCAAATGAAAATCCCCGCTCGAGACTCGAGACGGGGATTTTCTTGGATTCATTTTTAAAACTCTAGCTCGCTTTTGGTAAGTCGCTGGCTTGACCAAATAACGGTACTGTGACCGCGTCTACCGTATTTGGCAAAACCTGAGAATTGTGTCCGATGCGCTGCAAATTGTCAATGTATGGCGGCAGGCTGGTTGC
>JANMUC010000648.1:0-10190 GCA_031391225.1 Deinococcales bacterium | reverse complement strand
CTGTTACTGTTTCAATACCTTAGCGCGTATGGGGTTTAAATGTCAAATCTGGATTTTGAGTGTCTTTTCACGTTTGATACACGAAAAAACGCTCGAGCATGATCCTTAACTCGAGCGTTTTAATGTTGTGCGTTTGATGTTCGTTCTGTCATGCCCTGTGTTCTTTGGCGGCGTGGGCGCTCATACCAAATTGAGGCAGGCTGACGCTGGCATTCTCGAGGATGACCCTTGAGAGTTCGGCTAGGCTTTTGCCGCCCGAACGCACATCCATTTTGAGGTTGGCACGGAGTTCGGTCAATGTGACCTCATCGAGCATGGTTTCAGTGCCGTACCGCAAGGTGCTGGGCGAAACCAGCAACAAATCGGCTTCGGCTGGTGTTATACCGTGCAAAAAGCAGCGTCCAGTCAGCAAACCCGCCACCGTGGTCGGTTCGCCAAAGGTTTTGTTGTTGATTGCCCTGACTTCAATCTCTAAACCCTGAATTGCCCGCAAAGGTTCAACCGCCAACTCGAGCACGGGCGCGAACAACGTGCCAGTGCCAAGAATCACTTTGGTCGTTGGCACGCTGGCTGGCAGTTCTGGCAGTGGTTCGCTTAAAAAATCCCTGACCATGCCCACGCCATTCTCGAGCATCGGATACCCTTCGTAAGCCTCTTCGGGCGGCAACGGATAACCCGCCAGAATGTAAAACTCGTCGCTCGGGAAAATAAAGCGTGTGCCGCGTTCCTCGAGCATTTTTTTCTGCCAGACGTGCGCACGGTTTAAAACATCTCGAGCTTCCTCTTTGTTAAACGGACGCAAGCTTGGCAGGTTGCGGCGGTGTTCGGTCAAACCCACAGGCACGCACGCCACGGATTGCACGTTCGGCAGGCTCGAGAGGTACTCGATGGATTCGTCAAAATGATCGCCGTCGTTGCGACCTGGCATCAAGACCAGTTGCGTGTACAAATCAATCGGCTCGAGGCGTTTGAGGGCATCTTGAATTTTGGTGGCGTTCTCGTCTTTGACCTTGAGTTTCCACCATTTCATCATGTCGGAGCGCAAATTTTGATCTGTCGCATGGACGCTAACGTACAACGGCGAAAGATTCTCGGACAGAATTCGGTTGAAATCATCATCGGTCAAATTGGTCAGGGTCACGAACGAACCGTACAAGAACGACAAGCGGTAATCGTCATCCATGATGTACAAACTCTTGCGAAAGCCTTTGGGCATTTGATGAACGTAACAAAACTCGCATTTGTTGGCACAAAGTTTAATGCCGTCAAACAGCACCTCAGCAAACTCTAGACCAGGGTCTTCCCATGAAACCTCAAACTCCAGAAGCGCTCCAGCTTCGGTTTTGACCTCGAGCGTCACATCGCCGCGCTCGAGTTCGCGGCGGTACGCGATAATGTCGGTAATTGAATTGCCGTTGACGCGGTGAAGCGCATCACCTGCCTTGACACCCGCTTTGAACGCTGCCGAACCATCCTCGACCTTTGAGATCAGGGCGGGATGGATGGACCCAATTGTTTTGTTGAACTCGAAGGACAGCACAAAAACCACCTTTCCCCGAAGGGTAACGGGGCAGTGTAGCGCAAGAATCGGTTTGGGGAAAGGTCAAAAATCAGATTGATGACTTGACTACACCGCTCGAGCCTCGATTTTTGGCGTTGGTGAAACACTAAAACATCCTGTCACGCTTCAGTCACGCCCCAAATTCTAAGCTTCGTTCCTTCCTCGAGAAGAAGAGGAAACTCGAGCTTCAAAAATTCTGGTATTCACAGTTCGGGATTCTCGAGATTTTGTGGAGGTTTTTTATGAAAAAAGTCTTTCTTGGTTTGGTTTTCGTTGCCGCGACACTCACCGCTTGCCCTGGTTCTGGTGGCGCTGGCGGACCAAAGAATATTGCTGGGTCTTTGCAATTACCGGCAGGCAAGACGTTTACGGCGGCGATCACCTTGCAGGTAGGCGCTTGCTTTATCGAGGCGAACGTATGTACCGACAGCAATCCGAACAATAAAATTGTCAGCATTAATGCCAAAAAGGGTGATTCACAGGTGCCTTTTTCAATCACTGACCTTAAGGCGGGCAACTATTATGTGGTCTTGGCAGATGACACTGGTCCTGTCGGTGGTTACATTGACAACAGCGAACAATACATTGCGGTAACCCCTCCAAAGTCAGATGTCAAAATGACGATCAAACCTTCATTGCTGCAAGGCAAATCGCCGTTAGAAATTCTGTCATCAACGCGTTAAACGGATTCACGAAAAGACCTCTCGAGCCACCTTTTCATGGCTCGAGAGGTCATGATTTCAACCTGATTAAATTTAGAAACTCGAGCGTAATTTCGCCAGCGCCACCGCAATTTCCCCACCCAAACGCGCATTTTCACGCAGTAAAATTCCATTCACGCGGTCTGTCTCGCCGTTCGATAAACTCGAGAGTCGCCGCAGTAAAAACGGCGTCAGGGCTTTGGCATTCACGCCTTCGCGCCGTGCTTCGTGGTTGGCGGCTTCGACCCAGCGTTCGACTTGATCGTAAGGCAGTCCTTCGCTGACAGGGTTTGTCACCAGAATCGCTTGGTGCAAGCCAAAGTCTTTGGATGCCAAAAACGCGGTTGCAATCTCGAGGGGCGAATCCAGTTGTGCTGCAACCTTAAACGGGCTGTGGGGCGTGTGAAACGCGGGCAGACTCGAGGTTTTATAACCAATAACCGCAACACCCAGCGTCTCGAGTCGCTCGAGCGTCGCGTGAAGGTTGAGAATGCTTTTCGCGCCAGCACAGACCACAATGATTGGGGTTCGAGCCAGTGCGGGAAGGTCGGCGCTTTCGTCGAAGGCATCAAAATGCACGCCACCAATGCCGCCCGTGGCAAAAACATCAATGCCTGCAAGTCGTGCAAGGTGCGCGGTTGCCGCCACCGTTGTGCCACCGTGCGCTTTTTTCGCCACAATCGCTGGTAAATTCCACAAACTGACTTTTTCGATCCCGCCTCGTGCCATCAACTCGAGTTGCGCGTCATCAAGCCCAACATGAACCCGTCCCTCGAGCAGCGCAATCGTGGCAGGAATCGCCCCCGCACTGCGCACCTGTGCCTCGAGTTGATGCGCCGTCTCGAGGTTGAGAGGGTATGGCAGCCCGTGCGAGATCACAGTACTCTCGAGCGCCACCACGGGTTGTTTGTTCTCGAGGGCGGCTTTGACTTCGGGATGGTAAATCAGTTTGGGGTTCATAAATCACGTCTTTCATAATGCCTTGAGCATTGGGCGCGAACCCTGTATGTTACGGATACGGTTTTCCAATCGCTTTGGGTGCTCTTGAGCGTCCAATAAACCCTGCCAGCACCAGAATGGTCAGGATGAATGGCAGCACATCAACCACGGCGGAAGGCAGAATATCATCGCCACCCAAACGGATTGCCAGGGCTTTGAAAAAACCGAACAGCAAGCAGGCAAACATGGTGTTCCAAGGCAACCACTTGCCAAAAATGAGGGCTGCCAGGGCGATAAAACCTTGGTTGGCGCTCATGCCTCGGTTGAATTTATCCAGGTTGCCAATACTGAGATACGCACCAGCCAAACCCGCCAGAACGCCAGAAATAATCACGGCGGTGTAACGCATTCGCATGACGTTGACGCCAACACTGGCGGCAGCTTGCGGGGCTTCGCCAACGCTGCGAAGTCGCAACCCAAAGGGAGTACGGTACAGCACATAAGACACGACTGGAACGACCAAAAATGCGGCGTAAACCAGTGGTGAAAATTGTACAGCCCCAATGCCCCACAAAGGCAACACGTTGACAACCGATTCAGAGTCGGAGGTGTTGTTGTAAAAATACTGCAAAATTACGGCTGGCACGCCCGTCGCCAGCAAATTGATTGCCGTGCCAGAAATCACTTGGTCGGCACGGTATTTGATCGAAGCCAGCGCGTGAATCCAGGCGACAAAACCACCGACCAACATGGCGGCAAGCACACCGACCCACGGAACCCAGGGCAACGCAACGTTTGGATTGGCTTTCAAAAATGGGGCTTCAACTTGTTGGGCGACCACGGCTGCCGCCAGAGCGCCAAACAGCATGATGCCCTCGAGGGCAATGTTGACGATGCCAGAACGTTCGGAAAACAAGCCGCCCAGAGCTGCAAACAGCAGTGGTGTCGTGAAGCGTAACGTGGTTGGGATCAAAACCGCCAATGCCGCCACAACCGCGCTCGAGGGGGCGACAATGGCAAGCACGATTAATGCTATTAAGAATACGCCTGCGGCGATCAACCAAGGGGAACGGAAATTCATACGTTCACCTCGTCGGCTGATTTCTCGAGTTTGGATTTATCAGGCTCGGCTTCTTTGGGCGGCGGGGCGGGTTTGAAGAAACTGTTCGGCAAGAAACCGCGTGTGGCAATAAACAGCACAATCAAGGCTTGCAAAACTGTCACGATTTCCCTGGAGACTTTATCGAGCGCTTGATCGAGGTTGAGTCCACCCGTGCCGAGCACGCCAAACAGCAGGCTCGAGAGGATTACACCGACAGGTGTGTTTTGTCCGAGCAGTGCGACGGTAATACCGCCAAAACCGGCAATATCGGCGGGTATGGATTGTTTGAGGCGGTACTCGGTTAACGCACCGCCGAGCACGTAATGGGTTGCGCCCAAACCGCACAACGCGCCAGAGATTGCCATTGCCATGATGGTGTTGCGTCCAATGTTGACCCCGCCGTACTCGGCGGCTTTGGGGGCAAGTCCGACGGCTCGCATGTCAAAACCGTAGGCGGTGCGCCACAAGAACACGCCGACAAAAATGGCTGCCAGCAGGGACACCAGAAAAGACACGTTCAGACCGGAGTTGGTCATTGATCCCGAAATGTTCAGGGTGATTTTGGGCAGGATTAACCCGATCACGACGCCAGCGATTCCAGCCGCACCAGCGGTCAAGCCGCGACGGCGAAAATCGCCTCTCGAGAATAACCAACCCAGCACCGCAGCGATCAAGGCGAGCGGCAACATGAGTGGGATTTCGTTTTGTCCAGTTCTTAAACCGAACAGTTCGACCATGTTTTGAAGGCGTGCGCCCTCACCGAGCAGGGCGCTTTTGGCTTCGCCACCTTCGGCTTTAAACGGGAATTTGACGGTCTGACCAAAAAACTTGTACTCATTAGCGCCGATCAAAAATACCAGTACACCTGCCGCTATCGAATTGAGCATGATGGTGTTAATCACTTCACTTGATCCAAACCTGGCTTTGAGCCAACCTGGAATAGCCCCCCACAAGCCACCACCAACGGCGGCGGCAACCACAGCCAGTGGTCCAATGACAATCCAAGGTCCTGGAATATAAACGCCGACGGCGGTGGCAAACAACGCGCCAAAAACGATTTGCCCTGGTGCGCCAATGTTAAACAAACCCGTGCGAAAACCGAATGCCAAGCCAAGACCACTAAAAATAAGCGGCGTTGCCAGCGACAAGCTCTGCCAGATGCCTGACAAGTCCAGACTTGGGCGGAACTTGGGCAGCGCGGGTCCAAGCAAACTCGAGTACGAAAACCACAACAGGTCAATTTTGCCAATCAAGCTCGAGATCACATCTGGGTAACGCTCATTGCCTGGAACGCCTTGTAAAATTAGGATCACAATGCCACCAACGACTATCGATAGCAACATGGCAATCACTGGGACAAGTCCGCCTCGGTAGGCGGCAAACGCCCGCGCTCGAGTTGGGTTTTGCCCCAAGCTGTACACGATGGCGGCAATGCCAGCAAAAAGACTTAAGAACAACCACAGGTTTGGTCCAAGGTTGCGAAACGGTAAACGCCTATAGGCTGTGCCAGCCGCCAAGAGTGGCGCTTGAATCAGGTCGATGGCACGCACGAACAGACCCAGGTCAATGATGGTCAGAACAATCACTAGAACGCCAGTCACCAGCGTCCATTTTGAACGGCTGAATGCCAAACCCGCCAAGACCAGCAGTGCTAGAATCAGCAACCAAGCCACCAGGGTCACGCTCGAGAAATCTGGCAGGGTGGGTGGCAAACGCCCCGTAAAATCCAGAATTCGACCAGGATGAAGAAGCAGTGCACCCTCGCCACCGAACGACCTCGAGAGCGTGCCGAGCGGCACCAGAAAACTGGCTAAGGCGGTCAGGATTGCAAAACCCGCCACAACGAGTCCATAACGGTCATTGGGTTTTGCTCGGATCATGGCGGTGGTCACAATGGCATTCTACCCAGGTGAAACAAGAAACGGCTAGCCAGTGTGCAATTTTGGGATGCTCCAAGCCATGTATGTACTATGCTGTAGCATAGCGTAAAGATACAGAACGCTCGAGCTGGTTATTTTGGCAGATGCAGTTTCGGGTAGGGGGACTTTGCATGGCTTCAATTATTGATTTGTTAAAAACGATGGTTTCGCGCAATGCCTCCGACGTTCACCTTCAAGTGGGTTCGCCGCCAATTGGTCGGGTGGACGGCAAGCTGGTGCAGTTTGGCACGCAACCAATGTTGCCAGACCAAACCATGATTATTGCCAAGACGCTTTTGAATGCCGAACAGTGGGAAGAGTTCGAGTACCGCCACGAGCTTGATTTTGCCTATCTGATTCCTGCGGTGGCACGCTTTCGTTGTAATATTTTCAGGCAACGCGGTTCTGTCGGTATTGTCATGCGAATTATCGCGGATACCATTCCGTCTTTTGAAGCTTTGGGTTTGCCTTCCGAGTTGCTTGAGAGTTTTGCAGCGAACGAGCGCGGAATTATTTTAACGACTGGTCCGACGGGTTCGGGCAAAAGCACCACCTTGGCAAGCATTGTTGATCACATCAACCGAACCTATGCGCACAACGTGATTACGATTGAAGACCCGATTGAGATTTTACATAAAAACCAGCGCAGCATTATTGTCCAGCGTGAGATTGGTTCAGACACCAGCGATTTTAAGACCGCGCTGAAGTACGCCATGCGTCAAGACCCCGATGTGATCATGATCGGTGAGATGCGCGACAAAGAAACCGTCGAGGCTGCCATTACCGCCGCCCAAACGGGTCACTTGGTCTTAAGTACGCTTCACACCCAAGACGCGGTACGAACCATCAACCGTATCATTGATTTTTTTGCGCCGCACGAACGCGAGCAAATCAGGATTTTGTTTGCCGAATCACTTGTTGGCATTCTGTCGCAGCGCCTATTACCTCGAGCCGATGGGGCAGGGCGGGTGCTGGCAGTTGAAAGCCTGGTTGCTACGCCATTAATCCGCGATTACATCAAAGACGAGGACAAAACGCCGTTAATCAAAGACGCCATGATCGAAGACAATTTGCGCGGAATGCAAACTTTCGATCAGCACTTGGTCAAACTCTATAAAAACGGTTTTATCTCGCTCGAGGAAGCCAAATCGAGTGCCACCAGCGTCAACGATTTCAATATTTTGCTGACCCAAACGCAGAACAATGCCACAGAAAATCCCAACGGTGGTCCAAGCGCCTTCAATCCGATTCGGATTTGAGAAACACAATGTTTAGAACGGCAAGCCCTCGAGAGCTTGCCGTTTTTTGTATTTAAAATCTCGAGTACGCTACAATACGGACTAAAATTCTGTCCTGCTCGAGAATGTATCATCTGAGGTTAACTTGTGAATTCACGTTTTGCCGTTTCAGTTCATATTTTAAGTGTTCTCGCCTCAAAAACGGGTCAGTTATTGACTTCTGAAGTAATTGCGGAGCATGTCAGCACCAATCCTGCTGTAGTGCGAAAACTCGTGGGGGCATTGCAAAAAGCGGGTTTGGTCTGCTCTAAACTTGGACCTGGCGGCGGTTTAAGTTTGGCACGGGCAGCTTCGGATGTTTCACTGGCTTGTGTTTATCTGGCTTTAAAGGAGGATGACACCAACTTGTTAATTCCAGAACATGCCATGAATTCCAATTGTGATTTCGCAAAAGGCGTTTTGACCTCGCTCGAGGATTCGTGCAGCAAAGCAGAACAAGCGTTACAGGCAACTTTAAAAGAGACCACGATTGCTGATATTTTGGCAAATGCTCGAGCGGGAATTCCTCAATCTCAGCTCGAGTTACGGAAGACACGTCATCTCTAATACATTTTTTATACTGCCAATGTGTAATCATCTTGGTAACGCATTTGGGATCAACCCAAAATGCAACACCAAATAGGGAGCAACCACTATGGCTAACGTACTTCTTGTCACCGCACACCCAGGCTCGAGCAGCCACTCCGTCTCACTCGGCATGGCAGACAAATTCCTCGAGACGTACAAAACCAACAACCCAAACGACACTGTCACCACCTTGGACTTGTACAGTGAAGAAATCCCACTGATTGACAGCGATGTCCTCAGCGCCTGGGGCAAATTCCAAGCAGGTCAAGCCGACCAAGTCACCGCCGAAGAGGGACGCAAAGTTAACCGTTTGGGCGTGCTTTCTGATCAATTCGTCGCCGCTGACAAAGTCATTTTTGCCGCCCCAATGTGGAACTTTGGTTACCCACCACTGATGAAAGCCTACATGGACGGCGCGATGGTCGTGTCGGGCAAAACCTTCAAGTACACCGACAAAGGCCCACAAGGAATGTTAAGCAACAAAAAAGCCGTGATTCTCGAGGCGAGCGGTTCGCACTTTACAGGCACGCCAATTGATGCGTTCACCCACGCCAGCAACCACCTCAAAGGCATTCTGAACTTTATTGGAATTCAGGACGTGACCGTGGTCAAAGCCGAAGGTCTTGCGCAATCTCCAGACAAGCGCGATGAGATCATCTTGAACGCCAACGCCATTGCCACCAGCACCGCCGCCAGCTTCTAAAAATACAGTATTATTTCAGCAGCCGCAGACGGAAAAAGTCTGCGGTTTTTCTCATACCAAACGTTCACTTTTTGTTCTAAACCTATTTTGCGTTACAATACAAATTGGAGGAAACACTATGCCACTCGTAACTGGAGGAGTCATCTTAACCGCCGCACGCGCTGGAAAGTACGGCGTTGGGGCGTTCAACTCGAACAATCTCGAAACCACCCAAGCCGTGCTCGAGGTTGCCGAAAGCCTCAAAAGTCCGGTGATTTTGCAAATTTCTGAAGGCGCTCGCAAATACGCCGGAACCGAAACCCTGGCGCACATGATGGCAGACATGGCATCAAGGGTGTCCGTCCCCGTCGCCATTCACCTCGATCACGGCTCGAGCTTTGAAAGCTGCAAAACCGCGATTGATGCAGGGTTCACCAGTGTCATGATCGACGCCAGCCACGATGCCTTTGAAGAAAACATTCGCGTCACCAAAGAAGTCGTGGACATGGCGCATGCTCGAGGCGTGACCGTCGAAGCCGAACTTGGTCGTTTGGGCGGCATCGAGGAACACGTCGATGTCAGCGCCGAAGATGCGTTTTTGACCGACCCAGAGGAGGCAATCGAGTTTATTCAGCGCACCGGCATTGATTACCTGGCAGTCGCGATTGGCACAAGTCACGGCGCGTACAAAGGCAAGGGTCGCCCGTTCATTGACCATGCCCGCATCGAAAAAATTGCCAGCCTGACCCCAATTCCGCTCGTGATGCACGGTGCAAGCGGTGTGCCGACCTGGTTGACTGAGCGCTTCAAAGCCGCTGGTGGCGAAATTGGTGATGCCGCAGGAATCCATGACGAAGATGTTTCGAGATCAACTCAAAACGGGATTGGCAAGGTCAACATTGACACCGATTTGCGTCTGGCATTTGCAACCGCCGTGCGTGAAGTTTTAAACGCCAGCCCGAAAGAATTTGACCCGCGCAAAATTCTAGGACCGAGCCGCGATTTGATGAAAGAAATTGCATCGCACCGCATGAAGGTTTTGGGTTCGGCGGGCAAAGCGTAAAAAGCAGTTAGGAATTAGCCAATGGCTCGAGGTGCAGTTTTGCATCTCGAGTTTTTGTTTTAAGGCTCAGTCAGACGGCTTTTCAGTTTCTCGAGGGTTTCGGGTGGCACACCGCAGCTTTGCAGATACGCGTTTGTGCTGCCATAAGTCTGTTCGATAAAATCAAGCGTCTCGAGCATGTATTCGGGTTTTGTCTTTAAATCCTCGGCGGTTTTCTGGCGTTCCTCGAGATCAGTGATCTGTGAGAGTTCCTGTTCGTAAGATGCTTGCAAGAATACGTCTGTCAGGGCGTAATCCTGGCTAATATCATGTTTTGATACGCCTACAGCGGTTTTCATAAGAGTGAGAGCGCGGAGCG